>NZ_QSHS01000015.1:0-55289 GCF_003467795.1 Collinsella sp. AM36-4AA | reverse complement strand
CTGTTGCAATGAAGATGAGAATCAAGGAAAAACTCTTTTCAAAATTCTTGAAAATTGGGGCTTGCATCGCGTGGCGTTCCTTGCAATAATAGTCGAGCGCGAAGCGCACAGGACACGGTGGGTGTAGCTCAGTTGGCTAGAGCGACGGGTTGTGGTCCCGTAGGTCGAGGGTTCGAGTCCCTTTACCCACCCCAGTTCTTGCTTCGTGTTGATATCGGGTCGTTAGCTCAGTTGGTAGAGCAGGGGACTCTTAATCCCAAGGTCCAGGGTTCGACCCCCTGACGGCCCACCACACGATATCTCCTCTAAAGTCCGCTACGACGGACTTTAGCTTTGGGTCGTTAGCTCAGTTGGTAGAGCAGGGGACTCTTAATCCCAAGGTCCAGGGTTCGACCCCCTGACGGCCCACCCAAAGTATGTTAAAGCGACTGGCTTAGGCTGGTCGCTTTTTTGTTGACCTCGCATGGGGTCGAACCCGTCGGGGCGCGAAGCTGAGGAAATGCGTAAGCATTTACCAGCGCAGCGCGCAAGGCGCAAAGCGCCGAAGCGGCCGCCTGCAAAGCAGGCTGACCCCCTGACGGCCCACCAAAGCATGTTAAGACGGTCAGCGATAGTTGACCGTCTTTTTTGTTGACCTTTCATGGGGTCGAACCCGAAAGGGCACGGCCGCTTTCACAGATCGAGTCTACCCTGGGGATCGGTAAAACCGTCAGTACCTTCCTTGAGTTTCTTCTCGTCTGCCTTCACGCGACGCTCGAGCTTTTTTGTATCTTCGGCAGGCGGTAGGTTCTCAGGTACAATTCCGCGGTCGATGAGGCTGCCACGCACGCTTGTGTTGTTCTCGACGTGCTCTTGCTTGATCTGGTCCAGACCGTACAGGTCGTGTTCCTCGGCGTTGAAGGCCGTCATCGAGTTCGTAAGGTCCTTTGCTTTGATGAGAACATCGGCTAGCCCGTCCGCCAATGCCGAGCTCTTGGATACGCCGAGCTGTTGCTTCATTTCCGCCGTGCTTCTGCCGCCGAATAACGCTTCATCGCCCTTCGACTTGATGATTGCGAATCCTTTGGAGTCCACGCCGCGTTTGAACGCAATACCCGAGAGCTGTTTCTCTGAATCAGATAGCGAGTGGCGCGCCTGCAAGCGCTGAATCTCTGCGAAGCGCTGCTCTATGAGCTCTTGGCGGCGCGTCTGCACGGCGAAGTACGCCTGGGCGAGCGCGATCTCTGGCTTGTTTGAATCTCCGTTTTGGGCGATTAAATAGCATGCATAGCGCGTAAGCTTGTAGTCTTTAACCGCGCGAGCGGCGACACCGGCAGTTACCATTTTCGTGGTGTCACGAAAATGGGAATCAACTGGAGTTTTGTTTGTTTCGCACGAGACTTTTGCCCTCTTAACAACTTCGGCAAAGTTCTCCCATCGAGTGTACCCCATGGGTTCCATTAAATCGCGTGCGAGCCAATACTCAACGCCGTCTTCCACATTGGCGTAGCTATCAAGTTCGACACGCCACTTCTCGATATCTCTACTGTCCATATCTCCTCCTCGCTGATCTATTGTCTATGCGCGCTTTGCCCGCTCTGTACTCAGAATAAGGATACGCTGCCGTGCGGACACGAATGGGCCCCGTGCCACTTCGAGGTCACGGGGCCCATAGATATCGATTAGTTGTGCTCTGCTCTAGATAGGTGTCCAGTTTAATTCGATCGATAGTGCGAACCCAGGCTTTCGGTCCGCTTGCGCATGGCTTTGACCATCTCCGTTGCCAGCTGATTCTGCGATTGCAGGCGGGCGAGGGCTGCGATCTCGCTGTCATTGGCATGCGGCTTGCTCAGCGCAGTTGCCTCGTCTTTCAGGCTTTCAAGCTGTTGCAGGGCCTTGGATAGACCTGCTTCGGTCCTGTTGATCATGCAATAGGTGCTCATCGTGTGCTTAAGGCTGTGTGTCAGGCGTTCGGCATCTGTTGTGGCAATGCCATACTGAGGGAGGGCGATATCCATCGGAGCGGCCGCCTCGGGAGCGTCCAGCGCTGCTCGAGCTGCCGATGCGCCCGCGATGCGCCCGAATACGATGCCATTGGCACTCGACAAGCCGCCGATGCGGTCGGCGCCGTGCATGCCGCCTGTTGCCTCACCGCAGGCGTAGAGGCCCTCAACGCCCGTGTACGCGGTCTTGTCGATTTTGATACCGCCGTTGGCGGCGTGGGCATACATCGCCACGCGCATCTCGTCGGTCGGCGCGATGCCGTGCTCGTCTTGTAGCCAGGTGGCAAAGGTCTGCACAAACTCGGGGACGTCCTCGCGGGGGAAGTCGTAGTGGAGCGCCAGGTCTTCGGCTCCCGCTTGGTCGATGGCTAGGTCGATAGCGCGAGAATCCAGACGCGAAGTGAAGGGACCATATCCGGAGCGTTGCTCGAGCAGATCGTTTAGCTTGCCGTCGGCAATATCGACCGACTGGTCGAACTTGACGTAGCGCCAGGTCTTCTCGTTAAATACAAGGTTTCGCTTGGGCTCGATGAAGCCGGGCATCATCTGCATGAACTCTATATTAGTAAGTGTTGCGCCGTGCGCCAGCGCGATGGCCTGCGAGGAGCTGAGCACATCAGCCGACGTAAGGCTGCGCTCGAACAGGCCGCTTGTGCCACCGGCTGCGATGATCGTGGCCTTGGCAGCAAAGGGCACGATTCGATTTTCGGTGAGGTCGTAGAGCACGGTTCCGGTTATTCTGCCGTTCGTGTCCTCAACAAGGTCGATAAGCTCATGGCGGGGGAGCAGGCGAATGCCGAGCGACTCGATCCGGGCTGTCAGAGCGTCCTCAAGGGGTTTGCGGGTGAGGCCGCGCCATTTGCGTGTCTTATGGTCAAAGCAGGGGATAAATTGCTTTTGCTGAGCGCTCTCAGCGCTTTGCGGACGCTGGAGCTCAACGCCCAGGTCTTGCTCGAGCCATTCAATTGCCTGGGGAATGCCGTGGACAAACGTCTGGACAAGCTCGGGGTCGGCGACGCCGCCACCAACGGTCTGGATGGTATCGATGAGGTCTTGTTCGTCGTCTTCGTTAACGGGTCCGATGAGGCCGAGGCCCCAGGTTCCGGGGAAGAAGCTCGATCCACTCATAGTCTTGCCGGCGCTTGCCACAGCGACGGTTGCACCCGTGCGTGCCGCTTCGATGGCGGCGCAAAGGCCCGCAATGCCAGATCCAATTACCAGTACATCAGTCGATTCCATCGGATTCCTTTCTCGTCCGGCGCATTGTCGCATGGGTGATCGGCAATGGGGCCGCAAAGACTCGGCAAATCGGTAAAGGGCAAATATGGCAGGTGGGCGTCATGGACGTTCTGACGCTCCGTCTCATCACATCTCGTATTTCGCCCCAACTGATATATCGGCATTAGCTGCCCTGCGACAGCGTAAACAAAAAGAGCCGCTACCCCGAAAGGTAGCGGCTCCAAAGCTCAACTATGTGAGCATCGCGCGGGCGCGACTAGGCCTTGAGGGCCTCCTCGACGGCGACAGCGCAGGCGACGGTGGCACCGACCATGGGGTTATTGCCCATGCCGATGAGACCCATCATGTCGACGTGCGCAGGCACGGAGGAAGAACCGGCGAACTGGGCGTCGGAGTGCATGCGGCCCATGGTGTCGGTCATGCCGTAAGAGGCAGGGCCGGCGCCCATGTTGTCCGGGTGCAGGGTACGGCCAGTGCCGCCACCAGAAGCGACGGAGAAGTACTTCTTGCCAGCCTCGAGGCGCTCTTTCTTGTAGGTGCCAGCGACGGGGTGCTGGAAGCGCGTGGGGTTGGTGGAGTTACCGGTGATCGAGATGTCGACGTTCTCGTGCCACATGATGGCAACGCCCTCGCGGACGTCATCGGAACCGTAGCAGTTAACGGCAGCGCGGGGACCATCGGAGTAGGGGATGGTCTCGACGACCTTGAGCTCGCCCGTGTAGTAGTCGAACTGGGTCTTCACGTAGGTGAAGCCGTTGATGCGGGCGATGATCTGAGCGGCGTCCTTGCCCAGACCGTTGAGGATAACGCGCAGCGGCTTCTTGCGAGCCTTGTTGGCGTTCAGAGCCAGGCCGATAGCGCCCTCAGCGGCAGCGAAGGACTCGTGGCCAGCCAGGAAGGCGAAGCACTCGGTGTCGTCGGAGAGCAGCATAGCGCCCAGGTTGCCGTGGCCCAGACCGACCTTGCGGTCCTCGGCGACGGAGCCGGGAACGGTGAAGGCCTGGATGCCCTCGCCGATGATGGCGGCAGCCTCAGAAGCGGTCTTGGCGCCACGCTTGACAGCGAGAGCGCAACCGAGGGTGTAGGCCCACTCGGCGTTCTGGAAGGCGATGGACTGGGTGTTGTTGACGATCTCACGCGGGTTGAAGCCCTTGTCGGTGCAGATCTGCAGAGCTTCCTCGAGGGAGGCGATGCCGTTGTCGGCGAGGCACTTGTTGATCTTGTCAGCGCGGCGCTCGTAACCTTCGAACGTAACAGTCATAGTTATTTCCCTCCCTTTCTACTCGTGAACCGGGAACACGCTGGCGACGGAGTGAGTCTCCTCGTCGGTGCGCGGGTCGATGTACTTGGCAGCGTTCTCCCACTGACCATAGTGGCCCATAGCGCCAGCGATGGCCTCCTCGGGGGTCTTGCCGGCCTTGACGGCGTCGGTGAACTTGCCGAGGTTCAGGAACTCGAATGCGATGATCTCGTTCTTGTCGTTGAGAGCCATGCGGGTGACGTAGCCCTGAGCGAGCTCGAGGTAACGAGCGCCCTTGGCCTTGGTGCCGAACATGGTGCCGACCTGAGAGCGAAGGCCCTTGCCGAGGTCGTCGAGGGAGGCGCCCACGGGCAGGCCGCCCTCGGAGAACGCGGTCTGGCTGCGGCCGTAAACGATCTGCAGGAAGATCTCGCGCATAGCAACGTTGATGGCGTCGCAGACGAGGTCGGTGTTGAGGGCCTCGAGGATGGTCTTACCGGGAAGAATCTCGGAAGCCATGGCGGCAGAGTGGGTCATGCCCGAGCAGCCGATGGTCTCAACGAGGGCCTCCTCGATGATGCCGTCCTTGACGTTCAGCGTGAGCTTGCAGGCGCCCTGCTGAGGTGCGCACCAACCCACACCGTGCGTAAGACCGGAGATGTCGGAAATCTCCTTAGCCTGGACCCACTTGCCCTCCTCGGGGATGGGTGCGGGGCCGTGGTATGCACCCTTGGCAACGGGGCACATGTTCTCCACTTCCTGTGAGTACTGCATGCCTCTCCTCTCTATCGTGTTGGCGTCCCGTCTGGGGGTCGTGGCTGGCGATTGCCGGGCGACCCTTCGAAAGGGACATGACATGCAGCCCCTATAATACCGCGAAATGCACGGAATATTCGGCGAACGGCTCAGTTTTCGTAGCGAGAAGTCCGGAAGTTTTAATTGAAACGGTTTAACTATATGTTCTGTGGTCGCGAACTTCCGTAGAGGGGGTTCGTCTTTGGCAAGCTTTTGGTCGGCTCTTGTATGCGTTGCGGGGTCTGACCTGTTGCAACGGTGCCGTCCGCCGCCCGTTTACTGCCTTTGGCCGCGCGAGTGTATTGTTTTGCGTGAATGTTTTGATGGCACGCTTCAATCGTGCTGTATTGGATGGCAATCAGATCCCGGCGAAGGGAGCGCCATGCAGCGCGTTTGGAGAACGGTTACCGGCTTTTACCATGTCTGTGCCCGCGGTGTGGGCAAGCAGCTCATCTTTGAGGGCGATGAAGACCGGTGGGAGTTTTTGGAGTTGATGCGCGACTGCTGCCGGGAGGCAGGCGTCACGGTTATCGCTTGGTGTCTTATGGGCAATCACGTGCATCTGGTGCTGGCAGATTACGAGGACGCGATGAGCGCGGCGATGCACCGGCTGCTTTTGACGTACGCGCGGCGGTTCAATAAACGCACGGGGCGCACAGGTCATCTGTTCCAGAACCGTTTTGACCGGCGCTCGCTCGATACCGACTGGCAGGTGATGGAGGCTATTCGCTCCGTACACGCCGATCCACAGGAGGCGGGCGTTGGCCTAATCGAGCGTTATCCCTGGAGCAGCTTTGCGGAGCATTTGCGCGCTTACGACGGTGACGCGGCTGATGTCGCGAGGGGATTTTCTGATCCTTCTTGCGTGCTTGAGCTCTTTGGTTCTGCCGAGGGCTTTATTGCCTATTCACTTTCGACGCCCGACGGCGGCGAGCCAGCGCTGGGCGATATGAAAGAGACGGAGTGGGAACGCCACGCCTTTGCCGGCAAGATGGCTAAGGAACTCGGGGTTCCGCTTCGCGGGGTTAAAGCCGCACCGCCGGCGCAGCGCGATACCGTTATTTTTGGATTGCACGATGCCGGTTTCACGGTGCGCCAGATTGAGCGCTATACCGGGATTGGCAAAAGTACCGTCTCTCGTATTGTGCGTGCCCGCGCGCGGACGGCGATGCGGACTGGCGGAAACGTGATGTAGGGTCGCCTGTGCGCCGCAGATGGGGTCGTCCATACGCCGCAACAAGCGTTCAAAAGCTTGGTGCGGCAACTGCACTTCTTAATATGCATAGAACAATCGCCATCTTGCATAAAATAAGGGCTCAGTCCGGGTTTGCCCGTGCCTACCCCCATCTGCGCCGTGCAAAAAATGGAGTTTTCAGCATCGCGGTACTGCCACTACCGTCGCAATTTTGCAACATACGGGCCCCGAAGCTATTTATGCCTGCCGATGCGCTCCCGAAGCTCATGTTTGCGCCCCTGAGACCACGATGCTTGTTCTAAAACGCACTATATATGCGCCTGGAGACGTTGATTAACGCTTTCGATGCGTATACACACAGCTTGGCGTGCTGAATACTCGCAAAAATGCACGCCGCTCCCTATGGGACCCGTCTGCAGCAGGCGCGAAGCGAATCGGAGCCCAGCTGGATGGGGCATGGGACGATGCTAGGCGTGCTCGTGGCCCTGCCGCAGGCCTTTGGTGCTGTGGAAAACGCCCGTGTTCGCGTCTGGCTGTGTGGTAAATGACAGACGGGGTGCCGGACGCGCGGACTTTGTGCGTTCGCGCTCATTAGAAAAAACAGAGCCGCCCGTATCGGGCGGCTCGGCAATCAAAAACCTTGGATTCGGGGCATACGCTACTGGTTTGCTTGCCCCTCGAGCATGCCGTCGAGGGTGCGCCAGGCGAGCTCGGCGCATTTGACGCGGGCGGGCATGTGCGAGATGTCCTGGAGCTGGGCGGCCTCGTCCAGATCTTCCAGGTCCTCCTCGGAGAGCTGCTCGCCGCGGATCATGGCGAGGAAGAGCTCTGCCAAGCGGCGAGCTTCCTCGACGGTCTCGCCGGTGATGAGGTCGGCCATGATGTCGGCGCTTGCCTGGCTGATGGCGCAGCCGTGGCCGGTAAAGGAGGCCTCCTCGATCACGTTGTTCTCGACACGTAGCTGCAAGGTGAGCTCGTCTCCGCAGCTGGGGTTGATGCCGTCGTGCTCGTGCGTGGGGGCGTCCATCTCGTACTTGTAGTCGGGGTGCGAGTTGTGCTCCATAAACGTGGTGGAGGTGTACAGATTACCCATTGAACGTGCTCCAAACGTGATGCAGGCCGGCGATGAACTTGTCGATATCGGCCTTGTCGTTGTAGAAGGCCACGCTGGCGCGGCAGCAGGCAAGGTTCTCGACGCCCAGCCAGGTGAGCAGCGGCTGCGCACAGTGGTGGCCGGCGCGAATGCAGACGCCGTCCATGTCCATGATGCTCGCTACGTCGTGCGGGTGGATGCCCTTGACGTTAAAGCTCACGACGCCGTGGTGGTTGTCCCAATAGATGGAGCCGATGATCTGGACAAAGTCGAGCTGCATGAGTTCGCCCATCAGATAGTGGACGAGTGCCTGCTCGCGGGCCTGGATGTTCTCGTAACCCACCGTGTTGACCAGGTAATCGAGTGCGGCGCCCGTGGCGAAGATGCCGGCGGCGTCCTGCGTGCCGGCCTCGAACTTCTCGGGGACGGGAGCCCAGACAGCGTTCTGCTCGGTGACCGAATCGATCATCTCGCCGCCGGTAAGCATGGGCGGCATGGCGTTGAGCAGGTCCATCTTGCCCCACAGCACGCCGATGCCCATGGGGCCCATGGCCTTGTGCGCACTAAAGGCAAAGAAGTCGGCGCCCAGGTCGGCCACATCGACCGGCATGTGCGGCAGCGACTGCGCGCCGTCGACGACCAGGTAGCCGCCGTACTTGTGCACGAGTTTGCCGAGGTTCTTGACCGGGTTCTCGACGCCCAGCACGTTGGAGACCTGTCCCACGGCTAGGATCTTGGTCTTGGGACCCACCTTGGCAAGAACCTCCTCGGTGGTGAGCTGGCCGGTCTTGGTGGGGTAGAGGTAGACGAGCTTGGCGCCGGTCTCGCGGCAGACCTGCTGCCACGGAATCAGGTTGGAGTGGTGCTCCATGATGGTGATGACGACCTCGTCGCCCGGTTCGAGCACTGTGGGCGCAAAGCTCTTAGCGACCAGGTTGAGCGACTCGCTCGTGTTGCGGGTGAAGACGACCTCGTTGGCCTGTGAGGCGCCGATGAGGTCGGCGATCTGCTGGCGGACCTTCGCGATGGCGTCGGTGGCCTCGACGGACAGCGAGTACAGGCCGCGCAGGGGGTTGGCATTCATGCGCTGGTAGAAGTCGCGTTCGGCGTCGAGCACACAGGCAGGGCGCTGCGCGGTGGCGGCGCTATCGAGGAAAGCGATCTCGGGGTGCTGCTGGAACAGCGGGAACTGGCCCTTGTAGGGGTTGGTCTCGATGTCCACGGTGGGCCAGCAGCGCGAAGCCTCGTCGCTGGCGTCGAGCTCCATGGGCTCGGGGGCAGTACAGGTGTCGCATTTAACGTGCTCGGTGTCGATCATGCGAGCTCCTCTTCAAAGTTGTCGATCAGGTTGTTGCCTAGGCGGACGACGGCGGCGCGGGTGCGCTCGTCGGTGGCGGAAAGCGCGGCGTCCTCCAGTTTGGCGCGGATGAACAGGTCCTCGGCAGCGTTTTGGTCAAGGCCACGGCAGGCGAGGTAGAACAGCTGCTCGTCGCGGACGTGACCGATGGTGGCGCCGTGGTTGCCGGCGACGTCGTCCTCGTCACAGAGAATGACGGGAACGGTCTTGTTGTCGACGCCCTTGTTGGCCAAAAGCACCGTCTCGCGTTCGGTGCCGGTTGCACCCTTGCAGCCGTGCACGAGGTCGATGGTGCCACGGTAGACCTTCTTGGACGTGCCGGTCAGCACGCCGTTGGCGTCGATCTCGCACTCGGTCTTGCGACCGCGGTGGCGCAGCTCGTAGTTAAAGTCGCGCACCTGCTCGCGGGCGCCCAGGTAATCGGTATCGATGGTCACCTTGGCGGTGTCGCCCAGCAGGTCGCCGGCAAGGCCGGTGGCGCTGGCGCCGGCACCCAGGACGGTGTGCTGCACGTTGACGCGCGCGCCCTCGTCCAGGAACAGGCCGGTGTCGTCGAGTGCGATCCAGCTGTCGTCGAGTGTCTGCGTGCAGGTCACGTTGACGGTGGCGTACTCGTGGGCGCACACGCGTAGCACGGAGCCCACGACACCCTCGCCGGTAACAGGAGAGTCTAGGGCAATATGCAGGTCGAGCGTTGCCTGCGGGCGAGCGACGATGTCGATGGCGGCGATGGCCGCGGCGGCATCGACACCGCTCACACGCACGGTAACCGTGGCGTGCTGGTATGCGGGCACATCGATGACGATGCGCTTGGTAGCGTGCTCGGCCAAGTAGGCGTAGGCAGCCTCGCCCATGCCGGTTTCGAAGGCTTCAGCAGGGGAGAGCTCCTCCTCGAGCTTAATGGCACCGGCCTGGTAGACGGAGGTGGCGGGGACATCGAGCTCGGTCTCGGGCGTGATGCGGGCGCGGTCGGCGGCATCACCGGGGGCGGAGGCACGGCGCTCGGGGAAGCGCTCGGCCATGGCGTCCATGGCGGTGTCGAAGGCGTCGGCCGCGCCGGAGAACTGCTCGTCCAAGCCCTCGACCTCAACGGCCTCGGCGGGAGTGGCGGCAAGCTCGTCAGAGAGCTCGAGCTTGGTCTGGTTCATTTTCAACCAGCCCCAGGTTGCTGCGGGCATCGCGTTGACCTGCTCGAGCGTGGTAGCAGCGGCGTTGGTTTCCTGTTTCATTATCCGATCGCTCCTTCCATCTCGAGCTTGATCAGGTTGTTCATTTCGACGGCGTACTCCAGCGGCAGCTCCTTGGAGACCGGGTTAGCAAAGCCGTTGACGATCATGGTGCGGGCCTCTTCCTCCGAGATGCCGCGGCTCATCAGGTAGAACACCTTGTCGTCGCCGATGCGGCCGATGGTGGCCTCGTGGCCGATGTCGACGTTCTTGGCGCGGATGTCCATGGCGGGGATGGTGTCGGAGCGGCTCTGGTCATCGAGCATGAGCGACTGGCAGCTCACGGTTGCCTTGGAACCCTCTGCCTTGGGCGTGGCCACGATAGAGCTGCGGAAGGTCTGAATGCCGCCGCTCTTGGAGATACCTTTGGTCTCGACGGTTGCCGAGGTATCGGGCGCGTTGAGCACGACCTTGCAGCCGGTATCCAGGTTCTGGCCGGCGCCGGCAAAGGTGATGCCGGTAAAGCTCGAGCGGGCGCGGCGGCCGTTGAGCACGCTCATGGGGTAGAGGTAGCCTACGTGGCTGCCGAAGGAACCGCTGATCCACTCGATATCGCCGTCCTCGTCCACGCGCGCACGCTTGGTGTTGAGGTTGTACATATTCTTGGACCAGTTCTCGATGGTCGAGTAGCGCAGATGTGCACGCTTGCCCACAAAGAGCTCGACGGCGCCGGCGTGGAGGTTGGCCACGTTGTACTTGGGCGCTGAGCAACCCTCAATGAAGTGCAGGTCGGCATCGTCCTCGACGATGATGAGCGTATGCTCAAACTGGCCGGCGCCCTTGGCGTTAAGGCGGAAGTAGCTCTGCAGCGGGAAGTCCAACTTGGTGCCCTTGGGCACGTAGACAAACGAGCCGCCCGACCATACGGCGCCGTGCAAGGCCGCAAACTTGTGGTCGGTGGGCGGGATGAGCGTCATAAACTTCTCGTGGATGAGCGGTTCCCACTGTGGATCGTGCAGGGCTTCTTCAATACCGGAGTAGACGATGCCCATCTTGGACGCCGTGTCCTGCATGTTGTGGTAGACCAGCTCGGAGTCGTACTGCGCGCCGACGCCTGCCAGGTAGCTGCGCTCGGCGTCGGGGATGCCCAAGCGCTCAAAGGTGTTCTTGATGTCGTCGGGCACCGACTCCCAGTCGTGCTTTTGGTCGGTGTTGGGCTTGACGTAGGTGACGATGTTGTCCATGTCCAGGCCCTCGATGGAGGGGCCCCACGTCGGATCGGGGAAGCGGTTGAAGATCTCGAGGGACTTGAGGCGCAGGTCGAGCATCCACTGCGGTTCGTCCTTCTTGGCGCTGATCTCGCGCACGATGTCGGGCGTGATGCCGGCGTCGAGGCGCTCGAATCCCTCCTCGCCATAGGTGAAGTCGTAGAGGCTGCGGTCGATGTCCGCGACCTCGGTGCGGTTCTTGGTCATTACGTCGCCCCTTTACGCCTGCTGCTCGGCAGCGGCGGCCTCGGCCTGGGCGCGCTGCTCGGCGGCCTCGCGCTCGAAGGTCTCAAAGCCGTTCTTGTCGATCCAGGGGATGAGCGAGGCGTCGTCCTCGCGCACGATGTGACCCTTGACCATAACGTGGACGCGGTCGACATCCAAGTGCTCCAGGATGCGCGTGTTGTGCGTGATGATGAGCATGGAGCCGTCGCAGCTCTTGCGGTAGGCGTCCATGCCGTGGCTGACGGTGGAAAGCGCGTCGACGTCCAGGCCGGAGTCGGTCTCGTCTAGGATGGCGAGCTTGGGCTGCAGCAGCAGAAGCTGGAGCATCTCGACCTTCTTTTTCTCGCCGCCCGAGAAGCCCACGCCCAGCTCACGGTTGAGGTAGGAGGTATCCATGTTGAGCTCGGCCGCGAGCTCCTTGACGCGACGTCGGAACTCCTTGCCCTTCATCTCCAGGCCGGGGCGGCCGGCGATACTGGCGCGCAAAAAGCTCGACAGTGGCACGCCGGGGATCTCGACAGGGGCCTGGAAGCTCAGGAACAGGCCGGCGCGCGAGCGCTTGTCGGTGGTGAGCTCGGTGATGTCCTGGCCGTCAAAGACGATGCGGCCGTCGTTGACCGTGTAGACGGGGTCGCCCATGACCAGGTGGCCAAGGGTGGACTTGCCGGCGCCGTTGGGTCCCATCAACACGTGGGTCTCGCCGGCGGCGACGTTAAGGTTGACGTTGTGGAGGATGGTCTTCTCGTCCACGGAGGCGGTCAGACCTTCGATGGAAAGCAGCGGATTTGCGCTCATGCTGTCCCTCTCTGTATATGGTGTACTCATGGGTGTACGAAACCCTAGGAATCTTCTCGGAATAAAGTTACTATGGGTTCGGCGTTAGTCAAGGGAAAACCCGACTAATCCACTCGACTTTTCTAGATGTGGGACAAAATAACCTGTTGTGTTTGTCCCACTTACTTAAGATTTGGGACAAACAAACCTGGTTATGTTGTCCAAGATGCGATGGGAGGGTAGGTATGCTCATTTCTTCTAAGGGCCGCTATGCCCTCCGACTGATGATCTATATCGCAGCGCTGGGCGACGCCGAGGGCAAGATCGCTCTGCGCGAGGTCGCCGACCGCGAGCGTATCTCGCAAAAGTATCTGGAGCAGCTGGTTCGTCCGCTCATGAAGGCGGGCCTACTTAAGAGCGTGCGCGGCAAGGGCGGCGGCTACATGATGGCCAAGGACCCGGCCGAGGTGCGTGCCGGCGACATCCTGCGCGCCGTCGAAGGCAGCACGGCTCCGGTGGCGTGCGATGGCATCGACAACAGCTGCGCCCGCAGCGATCTTTGCTCGACCGTCAAATTCTGGCGCGGTCTGGACGACGTGATCGAAAAGTACGTCGACGGCGTGACGTTGGCCGACCTTGCTGCCGTCCCCGAGATCAACTTCGACATTAAGCTGTAGGGCTGCAGATGGTATCTCTCGACAAGGTGTACAAGCAAATTGAGATTTTTGCTCGGGAATGTGACGCCGAGAGGGTTGTGCTGTTTGGTTCTCGTGCCCGCGGTGACAACTTGCCTAAGAGCGATATTGATATTGCTGTAGCAGGTTGCCGGGATTTCGACCGTTTCTCATATCTGATAGAGGAGCGTCTTGATACTCTTTTAGATATAGACGTCGTCAATCTGGATGAGTCCTTATCGCAGCAATTGCTCGATGAAATTGCCAGGGATGGTGTGATTCTGTATGAAAAAATATGAGAACTTTGCCAGCGCCTTGGCGAATCTTGAGGATGCACCCAATCAGGATCTTAGCAATGATTTTGTTCAGAGTGGATTGATTAATAAGTTCAACCTTCAGTTTGAACTGAGCTGGAAGCTCCTTAAACGTCTGCTCGAGTATGAGGGCGCCACGCTTGCTGCATCGGGGTCTCCTCGTGCCATCTTGAAGGAAGCCTACCGATTCTACGACTTTATTGATGAGGCGGCATGGCTAGATATGCTCAGAGACCGCAATACGAACGTCCATATCTATGACAACAAGCTCGCTCAAGATTTGATTCAGCGTATCTTAAACGTCTATATCCCCGCTTTCTGTCAGTTGAGAGACGGGCTGATGGGACGCTACGGCGATCTTCTTCTGGTGCCCGACGACCAGTTTGTTTAATTCCTTTAGATTTCGCGGATTTCGCGGAGGGTTGTTGCTGTTTACCGAGGGGTTGTTGTGCAACAACGGGCGAGCTGCAATACTTACTCTTATCTTTGCAAACTGCACTTTAACTACACCAATGCAGGGAGGATCTTATGCAGCCCAAGCATTCTGCTATTGTCGCGGGCCTGACGCTGGCGCTTTCGTTTGGCGTCGTTTCCGCGCCGGCACCCGCCGCTGCCGAGGAGCCCACGCCGGGCGTTGCCTCGGATGCGACCGATATCGATAAGGGTCTCTACACCCAGCAGTCCTTCTCGGGCGTGCTGAGGTCGGTCCAGGGCGTTTCGTTTGTTAACGTGACCCCCGAGATGAAGTACTTTACCAAGTACGAGAGCCATGGCAACTATAACCAGGGCTTTTCGTATGGCGACGGCTATAACGCGCTGGGTTATTACCAGTTCGACCGTCGTTGGTCGCTCATCCCGTTTATGAAGCAGGCCTACAACTATAACCCCGAAAAATACAGCATGCTCAAGGACGCGATTGATCGCGGCAGCGAGATTTCCAACGCGAACAATGCCATGTACGAGAACGGTCAGCTCACTGAGCTGGGCCGTATTGCGCAGGAGGCCTTCCAGGGCGCTTATAACACCGACCCTGCTGAGTTTTCGGCTCTGCAGGATGCGTATGCGTACAACTCGTACTATGCGGTGACCGAGGCGTGGCTCAAGAGCGGCTTGGGTATTGATATTTCGGGCCGTGCCGATTGCGTCAAGGGCATGGTGTGGAGCATCACTAACATGTGCGGCACCGGTGGCTGCAGGGACTTCTTCCGTTGGGCGAATCTCTCCAACGATATGTCCGACCGCGAGTTTGTGACGGCGCTTTCCAACAGCGTGGTCAATAACGTGGCGATCAAATATGCGAGCCAGCCTCAGTATCATGAGGGCTGGAAGAACCGCTACCGCAACGAGCTGAAGGACTGCTTGGTTTATATCGCCGAGGACGAGGCCGCTGCGACGCCCGTGCAGCCCGAGCCCACGCCGGAACCTTCGCCGACGCCTGATTCGAATGACGACTCGCGTGACGATGCTAACGATGACAGGATGGATGCGCCCTCGACCGATTCTGACGGTGATGGCTCTGCTGGTGGCACTACCAACAACGGCTCTACCTCGAACGGCTCAGTTTCGAACGGCTCTGCTGCGGGCGATTCGTCTTCAAGCTCTGCCGGCAATACGGACAGCGCCGCCTCTGGTTCGACCGACGCTGATACCTCTAACTCATCCACCGGCTCGAGCGATTCGTCCGTTGGCGCCGGCTCTAACAACGGCTCCGGCTCTGACGCAACCCCTGATTCCGATGCTTCCAAGGATGACTCGAATAAGGCGCCGGACGCTCCCGCTGCTTCGCCTGACAAGAAGCCTTCTTTCTCCGTGCAGCTTGGTTCTACGCTGGGCTCTTCGCTGATGGCTGGCGTCAATAACGGCTCGACTTCGAACAAGGGCAATTCTGGTCAAGCTTCCACGGAAAAGACCGAAGCCGCAAAGGGCGACTCCAAGGACAAGGCTTCCGAGAAGACCGAATCCGATAAGGGTTCTAGCTCTGAGGAGAAGAGCGACAAGTCCGAACAGAAGAAGGACGAGGATAAGAAGTCTGAATCTGAGGAGAAAGACAAGAGCAAAGGCAAGACTGAGGACGGAAAGCAGCAGAGCGAGGACAGCGGTAAGGGCAACACCGATGACCAGGTCCAGGAGCAAAATGACTCCAAAACGGTGACCACCACGACCACGACGACTACAACTACCAAGTCTTCGGGCGGCAACATGCCCAAGACGGGCGATCTGATTGTGATGGCGAGCCTTGCCAGTGCAAGCTTGGCCACACTGGGCGCTACGTCTATCGTAAGTGGTAAGCATAAGCTCGATCAGCAGAAGAAGGCTTCTGGGGAGGACGGCTCGGAGGAGTAATCTTCCAGATCGTTTTCTATAAGAGTTTGGGACGGGGTCCGGTGCGGCGGCATCGGGCCCCTTTTTTGTTGTGCAACGATTTGTTATGCCCCCTCGGGGGTCTGTTGCTACCGCTGCCCGAAACGTTTGCATGTCGATATTGTTGCGCTCTACCCGCTCGCTACAATGGGCATCGTGCTGCGTTAGAAGGAGAGTCTACGGTGTCTGAACAGGTGAATTGTGGTTTTACTCATGCGTTTGGTGCACGGTTGCTCAATCATGCGGATAGCGCAGCTCTACCGGTTGATGCACACGACTTTTCCGATGCAATCAATCGGTGTTTGCTCGTCGATAAGACTATGTTTATTGCCGATATATTGGACAGTGAAGCACCTGTTGCGTTTTGCTGTCGGCCCAAGGGTTTTGGCAAGAGCATGAATTTATCGATGCTCAAGTGCTATTTGGAACGACCTGATCACCGGCTGCCGGATCGAAGCCTGTTCGCTGGTACCCAGATTTGGCAGGCGGGCGGCGGTCGCTATCGTGATGAGTACGCGAGTTATCCGGTCATCATGCTCGACTTTACAGCTGCCGCTTCGAGGCATGGCGCTGGTGCTGCGGCAGCAATTCGCGGAGCTGTCGTGCGCGAGTGCGCCCGATTGCTGCCGCTGCTTGCCGCGCCTGATCTGTCAAGACGTGAGGTTCGTCTTATCGAGAGGGTGGCGCGTGGGGTGGCCAGCGATAGGGAGATCGATGCGGCGCTTGGCGTGCTTATTAAACTGCTCCAGGTAGCTTTCGATGAACATGTTGTTCTTCTGATAGACGACTACGACGCAGTATGTCCAAAGCGTTTGGGCGCTAAGGACGACGGTAGCGTGGATTCCCTAGAGTCGCTCAGCCGAATGTTGTTCGACACCATTGCCGACGCCGGCGACTCGTTGCGATTGACGTGTCTTATGGGCGAGCGCCCCGGTCCTGCCGAGTTCGCGTTGTCCCAACGTGGGGTTTCCTATCGGTCGGCGACACCGCTGTCGAGCTGGTGTGATCGATGGTTCGGTTTTTCGGACGACGAAGTCCAGGTGCTGTTGGATCGCATCGGTCGCAACGGCTGTCTGGATGACGCGCGTGAGTGGCTTGAGGGCTATCTGTTTGGTGGTTTTTATTGCTCGATCCCGGAGCGCGTGGTGGACTACGCACATCGCGGTTGCGTCGCGCCCGTTCGGGCAGATCTGTATGGTTACGCCGACCGTCTGAGCGCATGCGTCGGCGACTGGAATCTCATGCGCCTGTCCGCATTGTTCGATTTGCTTGAGCCGCATGGGTTTATTGAGGCGCCAGTGCATGTGCATGCCGAGGAGGCCGATGCTGCCAAGCCCGAAGATATCTGGACAGCGCTGTATCTGTCTGGATTTCTTACGACGGACATGACGGGGCATTCGGAGGACGGCGCGTGCCTTCGTTCCCTGCGTCTGCCTAATAACGAAGTGCGTCAGGCGCTCCGTCTTGTAATTCTGGAATGGTTTGAGTGCGCCGTTGAGGACGTTGGAGTTATCGACTCGTTCCATGACGGGCTGTGTCGAGGAGACGAGGACACTGTAAAGCAAGCTTTGAGCTGTGCTATCGGCGATCTGGGCATCGATGTGGGCCAATCAGATATGCCGACAGCCTATCATCTGGCGCTTCAGGGGCTCTGCTTTGGACTGCCCGGCTATTGCAATCCCAGCTCCAAGCGAAGTGGCGTCTCGGATCGCTGGGATATCCAGGTGATTCCCACCGGTCGGGTGTTTGACGTGGCCGACACGCTCGGCATGCTCGATGAGCGACCGCTCATTACGGTCAACATGTTGTACGACCCTGGCGTCGATGCCCTGGGCCTGGAACTGTTGGCGGTTCAGGCGCTGCTCGACATAGAGCGCGACGGCATCGATGATATCCGCGTGCCGCGCCCCGCCGTCGGGCGCATGCGTTGGGGCTTTGGCTTTGACGGTCAGCGTGTGTCCGTGGTGTGTCAACGACTGTAGCGGCGGGTGAAAGCCCTTTACTACTCGGCGTCCTTCAGGGGCGGCATGGGCTTCCAGTTGGGATCCTTAACGATCTTGCGGGCGTCCTTCATGCCGCGGCGCAGCGCCGGAATGCCGGTCTTAAAGCATTTGTCGACTGCTGCCAGACGAATGAACTCCTTGCAGAAGGTCGCGGCATTGCCCAGACGGAACAGCATGGGGTGGTAGTCACCGTAGATCTGCATATAGCGAGCGAGGAAGCCTCGGTTGCGCATGATGTAGTAGCGGTTGGTGTCGCTCGTGGAGTTGAGCTGTCGTTTGCCGGCGATATCCCAGTTGGAGACGGCGCGGGCGCGCTTGAGCACCACGTCGGCAACCACGGCGGCGGGGAAGTGCTGGCTGGCCACGTAGCCGTAGCAGGCATCGTCGCCGTAGATAAAGAAGCGCGCGTCGGGCAGGCCAATCTTGTCGACCACGCGGCGCGAGAACATGCCGCCCTCAAAGCACAGTTGGTTCATGGTGCGGTAGCCCTCGGGCCCCAAGTCCCACTTGGCGATGGGGTTAGGGATGCCGAGCGAAAGGATGAGCTGGTACTGCCAAAAGAAAGCGCCGCCGTCAAAGTCCAGGCGCGAACCCTGGATGACATCGTAGCGGTCGGTCCACTTGGCAAGACGCTCGATGCCTTCGGGGATGACGAGCACGTCGTCGTCCATCACCCAGAACCACTGGGCGCCCAGGTCGTAAGCGCATTTAGTGCCAGCGGAGAAGCCGCCTGCACCGCCGCCGTTTTCGAGCTGCGGGGCGTAGATGACACGGTCGGTGCCGCCCTGCGCGTCGGGCTGCTCGGTGTCGATGCCCCACAGGTTGGCCAGACGCTCGTTGAATGCGGTGCACATGGCCTCGGTCTCGCGCGAATTCTCGTTATCGACAATCACGATGCGCCAGGGCGTTGCCGTGAGCTCGGTCATGGAGTCGAACAAGTTGGCCAGGAGCTCCTGGCGCTTGTACGTGACGACAACGATGGCGAGCTTATCGATGGGAGCGGGAAGGGTTGAAGGCATGGGGCAATATATCCTTTCACGCGCGGCGGGCGAGCGCTGCGCGGAAGCTATCGAATACGTCCTTGGGACTGTCCTATTGTAAAGGCTCACCGCACCTTGTCGGCAAGCTTTGAATAAAACGCAGGAACCTGCCACGGGTATAGCAGCTTTGGCGTCTGACGGCAGCGTGTCTATTGCCGTTTGAGCTTGCGAACGATAAGGCTTCTAGCTGCATCGATGATGAGGAGCGCCAGAGCAAAGACGATGCTAATGATGGTACCCGTGATGATACATATAGCTGCCGGGCTGTTTTCGCTGACCAGTATGTTTGCAAGCAACGTATTGAAGACGGGACGCCACAGGCTACTGGTGAGCGACTGCATCACATAGAAACCGAGCGTGGCGGTCGATAAGGTGACAATGACGCCTGCAGTCCGCGGATTGCCTGACGCACTGCGTCGGGTTGCCGCAAAGAGCAGGGAAGCGGCAGCGAGGGCAAACGAGATCAACGAGGTCGATTTGTAGGAGAGGACTGCCATCGCCGTGAGGTTGCCGGTGAAGGAGAGTGCTTCTTCCAGGATGGTGGCGAGCGCCAAAACCGCTGTGAGTGACCGCATGCCCAAGGCGCCCGCCCTGTCCGAATCCATGGCGTCGGTAACGTCGCGGAGCAGCCCGCCGATCAAAAACGCGATTACGTACGTGGCAGCGCTCATGAGCTTTTGGAGCCAAGAAAACTCGCCGGCGCTTGTCGTGCTCATGGCGGCTAAATACCCGTTAACAACAAATGCGAGGATGCCAACGGCGATGACCGTCGTCGTGTAGCTCTTCTGGGAGAGTCGACACTTAGCCAGTCCAAACCATGGCGCCATGAAGACCGTGGCGGCATAGACCCAGATAAACTCAAGGCCTAGCGTGTACCAGCAGTGCGTGTTGAGGGTAACATCGGGAATGGGGGAGACGACCGTGGACCACGCGAGCGCCACGACGCAATAAAACGCAGTGGGCATAACGACCTTGCCTAGGCGCTGCGCCGTTCGCTGCATTTGCAACTTCCACGTTGCCCCACCGTCCCAAGCACGCGCGGCCGAAGCGATGAGAAAATAGCCCGAGATCATAAAGAAGGCCTCGTTGGCCCAGCAGCCTAGCAAGTTAATAAAACCAAGCACGCCGGAATAGGGGAACATCGCAAGTGGGGCATATTCCACGGCGTCGACACAGGTTGCCTGGAAGGTCCACTGAAAGGTGTGGAACACCGCGATACCGGCGACTGCGACCAAGCGCAAGGCCTCGATGGATATGTTGCGTGCGGCTTTGGGCTGCATGACGTCCTTTCGTATCGGTTTGCCTCTGCGAGCTCCATAGATTATATAAACGCCCGCTGGCGCGCTGACCCTTTGATACCATGAAACGACAGGTATTTCCTAAGGAGCACATTTGTCTACTAACGTCTCTGGCAGCCCTGTTCTGTCGCTGCTTATTCCCATTTACAATGTTCAGCGCTACCTGCGCGAGTGTCTCGATTCCGCCCTGGCACAGACGCTCAAGGATATTGAGATCATCTGCATTAACGACGGGTCGACCGACAACTCGCCGGCGATTATTCGCGAGTATATGGAGCGCGATAGGCGCGTCAAGATGATCGACAAGGCCAACAGCGGCTACGGCGACTCGATGAACCACGGTCTGGAGATGGCGCGTGGCAAGTACGTTGGCATCTTGGAGTCCGATGACTTTATGGCGTCCGACGCACTCGAAAAGCTTGTCTCGGCCGCCGATAGCAATAATGCCGACTTTGCGAAGGCGAACTTTGATTTCTACTGGTCTAAGCCCGAGGAACGCCGTTCGCTGCACGAGATGTTTAGACCTCAGGATTGTGGCAAGCCAGTGCATCCGAGCGATACGACGCAGTTCTTTAAGCAAAAGCCATCGATTTGGTCGGCCGTGTACCGTCGCGATTTTCTTGAGCGCAACGGCATTACGTTCCTGCCGACTCCGGGGGCATCCTTTCAGGACACGTCATTCGCCTTTAAGGTAATCGCGTGCGCCGATAAGGCTGTTTACCTGCACGATGCCGTGCTGTCGTATCGCCAGGACAACGAGAATTCCTCGGTCAATTCTTCGGCTAAGGTCTTTTGCGTCAATACCGAGTATGCCGAGATCGAGCGTTGGATTCGAGAGGATTATGCCCGTGACCACGCAAGTGATGACGTCGCGCGCATGCTCAAGTTCAATCAGCTCATTAAGTACGATTCGTATATGTGGAACTACGTGCGCCTGGCGCCTAAGTTCTATAAGGAGTTCCTGGTTCAGATGGCCAAGGAGTTCCAAGCGGCCTTGGACGCGGGGGAGTTTTCGCTTGACGACCTCAAGCCGTGGAAGCGCGCAAATCTCGCTGCCATCCTCAAAGATCCTGAGGGCTGGGTTGACGAGCATCCGAGTTTTGCGACGGATGGTGCCTTGGGGCGTGCTAAGTATTACGCCTCGGTTGGAGGCCCAGGCGTGGTTGCTGCCTTCCTCATCGAATCGCTGAGGGGGTAGGTCGACATGGGAGAGACTTTGACCCCCAAAGCGACCATTGTCGTCCCCGTTTACAACTCTGCGCGCTCCATTCAGCGATGCCTCGATTCGCTGTTGGCTCAGTCCGAACGCTCGATTCAGGTTGTCTGCGTCAACGACGGTTCGACTGATGATTCGTTGAACGTGTTGCGCCAGGTCGCGCAGGCCGACGATCGCGTACTGGTGATTGACCAGGAAAATGCGGGTGTCTCGTGTGCTCGAAATGCCGGTATCGATGCCGCCGAGGGCGAGACCGTCTTTTTTGTGGACGCCGACGATTATATCGATGCCCAGACGGTCGAGCGCGTACTGCATGCCATGGAGTCTGCAGATGCCGAGGCCGCCGTTTTTGGCGGCGTCTGTGAACCAGCCGATGCTGCCCCCAAACGCGTCCATCAACTCATGAGCCCCAAAGCCGGTACCTTCGACGCCCGTGATCCCCAACTTCTGTTCCATTCGAATGCGCAGCCCTATGCCTGCCGCGTGGCTTTTTCGCGCGAGCTGCTCAATCGCGAAGGCATTCGCTTCGCCCCCGGTTTGGCTTTGGGCGAGGACGTCGTCTTCCAATTTGCGGCTTATGCGCTTGCCCGCAAGACCGTCGTCATGCCGGACAAGTTCTACCACTACGTGATGGAGAGCGAATCGGCGACGCACGAGTTCAACAGTGCCGAGGCTCGCGCCAAAAAGCTTGACGCCCACATGAGAATGCTCGAGGAGGTCTTGGAGGGCTGGGCGGCCTACGGTCTTTTGGACCTGTGCCCCGGCGAGCTGATCACCTGGTTCCTGGACCTCATTGTGTTCGACCTGGCGCGCTTGGATGCCGATGACTTCCATCGCGTGGCGGCTCGCGTCAACATGGACCTCACGACGTTTTTGGGAACGGAGTGGGCGGATATGCCTGCTAAGGGCGCCGTTCGCCGTGTTGCCCACAAGCTCGTTGCGGCGACCTCGGGCGTTTCGATGGCAGATGCCGCGCTGTTCTATCTTTCGACTCGCGGTCTCAAAGCCTGCCTGGAGCGTTTTATCTAATTCCAAGCGCTGCCGCCCGCCGCAACTCGGCTGCTAAAATAACCCTGTTACACGCTATTCAACAGGAGGTTCTCTTGCAGAACTCTGATACCCCTAAAGTTTCGCTTCTTGTTCCCATCTGCAATGTTGAGCGCTACCTGCGTGAGTGCCTCGATTCCGCCGTGGCGCAGACGCTCAAGGACATCGAGATCATCTGCATCAACGACGGCTCCACCGATAGCTCGCCAGATATCATCCGCGAGTACATGGAGCGCGACCCCCGTGTAAAGATGATCGACAAGGCCAACAGCGGCTACGGCGACTCGATGAACCGCGGCCTGGAGATGGCGCGCGGCGAGTACGTGGGCATCCTTGAGTCCGACGACTTTATGTTTGAGGATTCACTCCAAAAGCTGGTCGCCAAGGCCGATGCCGAGCATGCCGATGTGGTAAAGGGCGACTTTTACCTGTATTGGTCCACGCCCAGCGAGCGGCGTGAGCTGTTTGGGATCATCGACGAGCATATGACGGGCGCCGCGTATCGCCCCGTCGATCGCCCGGGCATCTTCTACCGCAAACCTTCCATTTGGTCGGCTATCTACCGGCGCGAGTTCCTCAACGACAATCAGATTCGGTTTCTTCCCACGCCAGGTGCTTCGTATCAGGATGCGGGTTTTAACTTTAAGGTCTGGGCATGCGCCGAGCGTGCTGCGTTTATCGCGGACCCCATTTTGTGCTATCGCCAAGATAACGAGAAGAGCTCCGTTAATTCTCCTAACAAGGTGTTTTGCGTGTGCGACGAATATACCGAGATGCAGCGCTTTTTGGATGAACGCCCCGAGCTTAAGGCTCAGCTTCAGGGTATTTTAATGCGCATGAAGGTCGATACGTACCGTTGGAATGATGAGCGCCTGGTCGATGAATTGCGCGAGCAGTTTTGGGAGAAGGCATCTCCCGAGCTCAAGGCCGATTGGGATGCCGGTCGCTTTGACCTGTCTCTCTTCGACCCGCGTGGCGAGACCGACTTGCGACTGATGGTCAAGTCGCCCCGCGCCTATATCGATTCGCGCTTTGATTTTAAGAAGCCGGGCAAGCTCAATACGTTTAAACACTACTTTAAGATCGGCGGCCTGCCGCTGGTCTGGCGCGTGCTGACGTATCAGCGCGCCTACGGCGACAACCCGCACCCCGATGACGTTCCGGTCGCACAGTAGGAGCACTTGACTATGGCTACCCCCAAGATTTCCGTTGTCGTTCCTATCTATAACGTGGAGGAGTGCCTGGCCTGGTGCCTGGACTCCCTGCTTGCGCAGGACATGCCCGATTGGGAAGGCGTGCTGGTCAACGATGGCTCGCCGGACGGTTCGCGCGATATTGCGGCTGCGTATTGCGAAAAGGACGCGCGCTTTACGCTGGTCGATAAGCCAAACGGGGGCCTGTCGAGTGCGCGTAATGCCGGCATCGCTGCGTCCACGGCGCCTATCGTCGCGTTTTTGGATTCCGACGACCGGTTTACGCCCGATGCATGCCGCGTGATCGTCGATGCCTTTGAACGCGAGGATTGCGACGTGTTGACCTTTGGCGCGAATCCGTATCCGCTGGAGGCGGGGTATCCGTGGCTTAACTATGTACTGAGCCCGCGCGATGTGTCGTTTGAAGGCTATGGCTCCGACCTGCTGTTTAAGGAAGCGTCTCGCCCCTTTGCATGGCGCACCGCTTGCAAGCGTGAGTTTTTGCTGGGCAACGGGATCGTGTTCGACGAAACCGTTAAGTATGGCGAGGACCAGGTCTTCGATTTTGCCGTGTACGGTCGCTCGCGCAAGACCGCGCTTATTTCGAACAAGCTGTATGACTACCGCGTGGCGCGCAAGGGCTCGCTCATGGACACCATGCGCTATGACGACGAGACGCGCCTGCTGGAGCACGTGAAGATTTACTCCGCGGTGATGGCTGACTGGCAGCGCGACGGTCTCGATGTCCAGTATGCCGATGACCTGGCGTACTTCCTATGCGATCTGGTGCTGTACGATGCGCTCAGGTTGCTGGGTTCGGACTGCGGCAAGGTGTTTGCTGCCGTTGCCACGGCGCTTGCCGGTTCTGCCGTGGGCAGCGATGCTGCGCTCGCACAATGCGCTCCTTCTGTTGCTGCTATGGTGCGTGCGGCGCTTACCAGCAAGGCCCCCAATGCCCGTGCATGTAAAAAGCTCATGTTCGATTACGACGTCTTGAGGTTTGGGCGCCTGGGTGCCTGCAAACGCATGGCAGCGAACGCCCTGGGAAAGCGAGAAGTGTAGATGAGTATCAAGCGTTTGGCGCTTTGCCGCAGTCAGGGCCGTCTGTTTGTGCTGCTTCGTTTTGCCGGTCAGGATGTCACCGCGCTTATTGAGCGGGAGGGTTCTCAAGCGTTTGCCCATGCGACGACGAGCGGCTCTTGTGTGCCGTCGCTGGTACTCCCGGTCGATCATGGCCGTGTGCTGGCGCTTTGCCCTTCCGTTTCCGATTACGAACGCGAGCTCGCCGTCTTGGTACTTCCGTTTTTGGATGGCTCGTCGATGGATGCCGTTTTTGCATTCGGTGGCCAAAGGTTGGGCTCTATTCGCCTCGATAGCCGCGTGGCCAAGCTGGAATCCAAGATTAACTACAAAGCAAAGCCTGCGCTGTGTGCGCTTATCCGCGATGCGCAGCGTGGCGAATGCTGCGGTCGCTACGAGATCGATGCCATTCGCTATTTGCCGGCAGACGCCGGCGCGGTGTGGCGCTATGAGGTTACGTGGGTGGGAGACTCCAAGTGCACCCCTGAGCTCCAGATTTTCGATGCGCATATGAATGCCATCGATGTCACCGTGCATGTGTTTGAATCGCAGATCGATGTGCCGCAGCGCAACGGTTGCCGCGTCAATAAAACGTATTTGAGCGTTGAGATGCCCCAGGATATACGTGATTTTGTCGCGATTGCGGCTGATCCCACGGGCCTAATCCAGAGCGGTTTTTGCGCCATGGATGGTCGCCTGTACAACGGCATTGTCGACGACAGCTGGAACCGCATGAAGGACGCGCGTGCAGACGACGCAGCTTATCGACGTTGGTTTGAGCAACATCGCGCAAAGCCGGGCGATTTAGCGTGCCAGCGTGTCGCTTCGGTGGCTTTTGCCTATAGACCACTCGTGAGTATTGTGGTGCCGTGCTACAAGACTGATCGGGAATACCTGCGCGAGCTGCTGGACTCGGTGCTCGCCCAAAGCTATGACAACTGGGAATTGCTGCTTATGGACGCCTCGCCCGAATGGGATGCGGTTGCCAATCTTGCGGCGGGCGTCAACGAGGAGCGCGTCCGTCGTGTTGAGCTGCCTGGTAACGGCGGCATTGTGGTCAACACCAACGCAGGTATCGAGCAAGCGACGGGCGACTACATCGCGTTCTTGGACCATGACGACATCCTGGAACCGGACGCGTTGTTCCACTATGTTGCCGCGCTGAACAAGGCTGCCGAGGACGAGCGTCCCCAGGTCCTGTTCTGCGACGAGGACATGTTCCAGAAAACGGGGGAGTGGGGCCAGCCGGTCTTTAAGACCAAGCTCAACGTCGACCTGCTCTATAGCCATAACTGCGTGACGCATTTCCTGATGGTGCAGAAGGCGCTTATTGATCGCATTGGCATGTCGCCGGAAGACGTCGCGGGCGCCCAAGATTACGACCTGACGCTCCGCTGCCTTGCGGCGGGCGCGCGGTTTGAACATGTTGCGCACGTACTGTATCACTGGCGCGTGCATCCCGGTTCAACCGCCGACGGTTCTGCCGATAGCAAGCCGTATGCTATTGAAGCTGGGCGCCTTGCGCTTCAGCGCCACTTTAACGCGCTGGGCATTTGCGGAACGGTCGAGGAGGCCGAGACGCCGTTTGTCTATCACATGCGTTATGCGCTGCCGGAGTCTGCGCCGCTGGTGAGCATTGTGATTCCCACTAAGGATCACGTTGAGACGCTCGATGCCTGCGTGATGTCGATCGCTCAGAAGGCAACGTATACCAATTACGAGATCGTCTTGGTGGAGAACAACAGCGAAGCCCCGGAGACGTTTGCGTATTACGAAACCCTGCCAGAGCGCGTGGCTGCAGCATCCGAAGGCAAGGGCATCGCGCGTGTTGTGTGCTGGCCGGGCGAGTTCAATTACTCTCAGATCATCAATTTTGGTGTGAAGCACGCCAAGGGCGACTACCTGCTGCTGCTCAACAACGATACCGAGGTCATAAGCCCGGACTTTATCGAAGAGATGATGGGCTATCTGCAGCGTCCCGATGCGGGCGTGGTGGGCGCCAAACTCTACTTTGCCGATCATCTGGTGCAGCATGCCGGCATTTTGGTTGGCGTGCGTGGGGCACTTGCCCATGCCAACCAGGACTTCTCGGCAAAGCGCGAGGGCTATCTTGCCCGCGCTGTGCGCCCGGGCAACTTTAGCGCCGTAACGGGTGCCTGCCAGATGGTGCGACGCGACGTATTTGAGCGCGTCGGCGGCTACAACGAGGAATTCGCCGTTGGCTTTAACGACGCAGACTTTTGCCTGCGCGTATGGGAGGCGGGCTACCACACCATCTATACGCCTTATGCCGAGCTGTATCACTACGAGTTCACCTCGCGCGGCAGGGAAGAGGCCAACGAGGAAAAGCTGCGCCGCTGGAAGCGCGAGCAAGCGCTGTTTATGCAGCGCTGGCCGGAGTTTTTCTTGACGGGCGATTCATGGTTGGGGCCGAACTTGTCCTCCGACAGTGAGTACTTCTCGTTTTAGTGCGAAGTAATGCCAAGTTCCGGCAAAGTATCCTCAAGAGCTGCAAGGGCGGTGGGGTTCAAGTACTCCTCGTTCAAGCAGCTCTTGTCATATCGAAAACGTGCCTCAAGATTTTTACAGGTGGTTGTATTAAATCGGTTCGCTCATGCGCTCAGTTTGCCTTAGAAGCTATTTGGCGTAACGGTTGGGGTTCGGCGACTCATATTTAAATTGCAGTCACAAAGACACCTTTTATCGATTTCCCGTTGAAATACTGAATTGATAGTTTAAAAATAACTTAAGAGAGCCTTAAATCTCGGAGAAAGGATGTCGTATGAAAAACCTTCGAGAAAGATGGCGCGGACTAACAGTGCTGGGAGTTGTTGCATTTGCCGCTGTCTGCATGACGGTTGCCCCGGCGCCCTCATTTGCTGATATTGCTGGCGGTGGCGGAGGCGGTGGACCGATTACGGAATGGTGTTCCGACGGTCGTCCGAAGACTGGACTCGTTCGGTGCGAGGACGGCAACCTTCGCTATTTCGATCCCGAAACTGGCGCCATGGTCACGAACCAGTGGCATAACGAATACGAAGCTGTCTGGTACTATTTTGGCGCTGACGGGATCGCGGTGTCGGGCTGGCAGTCTATCGGTGGGGACAAGTATTACTTCTACCCCGAAAGCCATGATATGGCATACGGCCGAGTTCAGATTGACGGCAAGAACTACTTCCTGAACACCCCTGGTGCCAACGCCGATGGCCGCATGCAGCATAGCGGCTGGCTCTATGACTCCATCTATGGAAAGTGGTTCTATGCGACCTCCAGTGGCGAACTGCTGACCGGTTGGCATAATATCGGTGGAACTTGGTATTATTTCGACGAGTATGGTGTCATGCTGACCGGCTGGATCAACGTTTCGGGGACGTGGTACTACGCCAACGCTTCCGGTGCGATGGCCACTGGCTGGCTCAACATCGGCGGTACGTGGTACTACCTCGACGGTTCGGGCGCCATGGTCGCTAACAGCTGGCGCAGCCTCGGCGGCTCCTGGTACTGGTTCGGCGACTCCGGTGCAATGGCCACTGGCTGGTTCTTGGCAGGCGGCTCTTGGTACTATGCGAGCGGTTCGGGCGCCATGGCAACCGGCTGGCTCAGCAATGGCGGCACGTGGTATTGGCTCGGAGGTTCGGGCGCTATGGCCTCTAACTCTTGGGCTAACGTTGGTGGAGTTTGGTACTGGTTCGACGATTCCGGCGCGATGGTTACCGGCTGGCGTCAGGTCGGCGGCGCCTGGTACTACTTTAGCGGTTCCGGCGCTATGGCCCACGACGCCTGGGTCGGCGACTACTACCTCCAGTCTTCCGGTGCCATGGCTACGAATGCCTGGGTTGGCTCCTACTATGTCGGCGAGGACGGCAAGTGGATTCCGGGCTATGGTTTAGTTTGGTATAAGAGCGGTAGCCATGTTTACCATACGCATAAGTGCCGTACCGTTGGCAAGGACGCAAAGGGCTATTCGCAGATCTCTATCCAGGAGGCCCAGAGGCGTGGCGCTTCACGAGAGTGCAAAAACTGCCAGCAAATTGGCTAGTACATTACTGAGCTAGTTTTGATTGAGGCCCCGTTGCCCTGAGGTGACGGGGCCACTGCGTGATTGGATACTGTGCTGCTATGAAGAAATGGTCATTCGGGGTGCTGGTCTTTTCGGGCCTTGTTTCTTTGGGGCTCCTTTTGGGTTCGCCCTCGATGTTATACGCCCTTGATTCGAATAACACTGACGAAGGTCCCGCATCTAACGTTGCTATTGCTTCTGTCGAGTCAGGCGTTGATGCTCAGCGCGAATCGACCTTCGCTGTCGAGCAGAACTCTCAGGTGGATAATGAGACCCCTTCCGAGGTTTCGAATCAAATTATTTGGCATCAGGGGTGGATATCACCCGAAGAAGGGGCTGGTTTTTGGCGTTGGGGCTTGTCCGACGGAACAATCGCTGTTTCTTCTTGGAGACATATAGACGGTAGCTGGTACTGGTTCGACGACGAAGGTCGAATGGCTCAGGATGGGTTGGTTCAAGTCGGGGGTGCGACGTATGCCTTCTCCTCTTCGGGCGCAATGCGTGTCGGCTGGTACCTAGATTCTACGGGCTCCACTTCTGCTTGGCGTTATTTCTCCGGTTCTGGCGCCATGGTAAAAGGCTGGCTTTCAGACGGCAGCAACTGGTATTGGCTGGATGATGAGGGCAAGATGGTCCACGATGCGATGCTGCAGATTGGGGGAGCCACGTATGGATTCTCTTCTTCTGGTGCAATGCTTATCGGATGGCATCTTGATGCTTCTGTCTGGCATTATTTTTCCGGCTCTGGCGCTCTGGTAAAGGGCTGGCTCTCGGATGGGGGTCGTTGGTACTGGCTTGATCCTGCAGACGGTTCTATGGCCACCGGGCTGAATGAATGCAATGGCACCTCTTATATCTTTAACAGTTCAGGGGCCATGCTATCCTCCCAGTGGGCACTTATTGACAACAACTGGTATTACGCTGACTCCAACGGCTTACTGCATGGAGGTTGGTTACTTCTAGGGAATTCTTGGTATTACCTGGATCCAGGAAGCCATATTATGCTCACGGGCTTTGTGCAAGTGGGCTCGTCCACCTATTTCCTTACGAGCTCAGGTGCCATGGCAACAGGCTGGGCACTTGCTGATGGTACTTGGTATTACGCCGCATCAAACGGAGCTATTCAACGAGGGCGATGGATAAAGTCCGGAAGCGCCTGGTATTACCTTGATGATGTATCCGGCGCAATGCGTACTGGTGAATTTGCGGTAGGAAGCAAGCGCTATTTTTCTTATGATTCCGGTGCAATGGCATCTTCGTGCTGGATCAACTTGAACGATGGTATGGCATGGGCGAATTCGTCTGGAGCACTGAGCGAGCCGTTGCCTACTTCATCTGATGGATCTCCTGTAGTCGCTGATCGTACTGACTCGTCTTCATTGCCAGGTGTGATTCATATTGGAGATGCGGTTTTCTATGCGGATGCGAATGGTGTCGTTAACGTGGCGTCTGGTTGGATTATGTCGAAAGACGCTTCTGACGAAAGTGGCAATACTTGGTACTACGCATCTTCCAATGGTGTCCTTAAGTCTGGTTGGCAATATGTCAACGGTGCGTGGTATTGGATGGACCCTTCCACATTCAAGATGAAAACTGGATGGCTTAATGACGGCGGTACGTGGTACTGGCTCCAGCCTTCGGGTGCCATGTTTGCTAACGGGTGGCTGAAAATCGATGGCGTTGACTATTACTTCAATGCAAGTGGTGCATGGTTGAATACGTCTGGTTCTGTTTTGGGGGTCAATAGGTCCAGCTTGGTCAATTGGCTTATGAGCCACGAAAACGACGGCTATTACCGTGGAACACGCTACGACACGCATCTCAGCCAGGAAACGTGCATGTACCCAAAGGGTGATCCGCGTTGGGACGGTTATACGGGCATGAATTGTGGTGGATTTGTATCGCATGCATATATGAAGGCGGGCGGGAATTTAGCTCCCATTGCCGCCGAGCAGAGCCATTCCCCTTGGAGTGGAGGTCCCGGAAGGGGCGGCTGCGTAAACGCTTATCGTTGGTACGGCTACGCTATCGATACGTGTGCGAACGTGACTTATTTCAACTCTATTGATGAGTTGTTACGTAGTGGTTTGGCTCGTAAGGGGGACATTGTGTTCTTCAATCCTTACAACCCATATGCGGACGATAGCCACATTGGCTTTTTCTGGGGCAATTCGCCGAGCGAAAATTTGTTCTGGCATAGTGATGGTTATGGAAATCGCATCTCCGGTTTGACCGCTTTGGGCCCATCGAAAGTAATACTGATTCGTTAGAATTCCGAGTTGTAGGGGACTCTCTGGGCCCCCTACCTTTTTGACATCTGGTTTGAAAGTTTATTTGAAGTCGGTATTCTTGGGGGCAAGAGGAGGGGGCAATGAGCCTGCGGGTTCAACCCTGCCGGTAAGTTCTTCTTTTCTTTGCAGCATTGCGCCCAACTATTTATTGTCCTAGATGGCATCTTGTCCTGTTAGATGTTCGGGAATCTTTCATAGCTATGCTGTAAGCTAGACGCAATCAAGAGCGAATGACGAGGTTTACATGAACAAACATCTTAAGTTGTTTTCGGCATTGTTGGTGCTGATGCTCTTTGCGCCCGTTTCTATGTTTGTATGCCCTGCGGATGCAGAGGCTGCTCAGACTCTGGTTGAGAATTCTTGGCGTTATGAGGGTGGACAATTAGTTTCAGATGATGCTTCTTCCGAAGAAGACGGAATAGCCTTATTGTCTATGGACGCTCTTCCCGATGGGGTTACAGCTCAGGGCATTGACGTCAGCGAGCACCAAGGGCGTATTGATTGGGACGCAGTTAAAGCTTCTGGCATCGATTTCGCTATTCTGCGCGTTGGGTTTGGCGCTCCGTCTTTCGGCGGTCGAGTTGACTATCAATTTAATCGAAATATTTCTGAGTGCGAGCGACTCGGAATTCCCTACGGCGTCTATGTCTATTCATATGCTTTTGATAATCAACAGGCAGCCGATGAGGCATCAATGGTGATCAATTGCCTTTCTGGGCATAATCCAAGATTGCCGGTGTATTACGATCTTGAGGATAACTCGATAATTGCAAATGGACGTCAAACCGGAATTGCATTGAGGGCGCAGGTTTTTTGTAATAGGATTTCTGCCGCAGGATATGAGCCTGGTATTTATGCAAATTTAAATTGGTTTAACAACATTTTGACTGACTCTGTATTTAAGAGTAGCTCTTGGGATCATTGGATTGCTCAATATAACTCGCAATGTGACTATACCGGCAATTACAGTTTTTGGCAGTATAAGAGCAACGGAAAAGTCCCTGGAATCAACGGCAACGTTGATATGAACTACGCGTATGTTGATGTCTCCCTTTATCATTGGCAACTAATTGACAGCACCTGGTATTATGCAGCCTCCAACGGCAAGGCGTATACCGGATGGTTGTTTCAGAGTGGCACGTGGTACTGGCTCGAGCCCGACGTGGGCGGTGCCATGGCTACCGGCCTTCACGAGTGCAACGGCTCCCTGTACTGGTTTAATTCGTCCGGCGCGATGGCGACCGGGTGGGTCCTCGACGGCGGGACCTGGTACTACGCGACTGGCTCCGGCGCGCTGGCGCGCGGCCCCGTATCCGTCGGCGGCGCGCCCTACTGCTTCGACGCCCGGATGGGTGCCATGCTGACGGGCTACCAGACGGACGCGCAGGGCGTCCGCCGCTACTTCGGCAGCTGCGGCCCTCTTAACGGCTGGGGCTTCGTCGACGGCTCCTGGTACTGGTTCGCTGACGGTATCGCCTCGACCGGCTGGCTTTACACCGGCGGTTCCTGGTACTGGCTCGACCCCGACGCGGGCGGCGCCATGGCGACGGGCCTCCATTCGTGCAACGGTTCCGCATGCTGGTTCAACAGCTCCGGCGCAATGGCGACCGGATGGGTCCTCGACGGCGGGACCTGGTACTACGCGACTGGCTCCGGCGCCCTCGCCTCCGGCTGGCTCAACCTAAACGGTGCGTGGTACTGGCTCGATCCCTCGACGCACGCCATGGCCACTGGGCTCCACGAGTGCAACGGCTCCGCGTACTGGTTCAACGCCTCCGGCGCGATGGCGACCGGTTGGGTCCTCGACGGCGGCACCTGGTACTACGCGACGGGATCAGGCGTGCTGGCCTCCGGCTGGGCATACGTCGGCGGCGCCTGGTACTGGCTTGACCCCACGACGCACGCAATGACTACGGGTGTTCAAGAAATCGATGGGGTGCAATACTCTTTTGCTAGCAATGGTGTATGGCTTGGCTAGCAGCTCTTCTTTAATTGCTTTTTTCTAATTACATATTGCTCTTAGCCATCCATTTGTAGACTATGTTTATGTAAAAATTGGTTACTACTGGGGGCTGCACATGGCAAGGAAAAAGCGAATAACATTAATCCTAATCATTCTTTCAACCCTACTGCTCGCTGGGCCCGGTGTGGTTGATATCGCGAACGCAGAACCCATAAGCTCCTCTATCCCTACTGATATTGAGAGGCAATCCGTCCCCTCGACTCTTTCTCCTTCCGATTCAATCGATGATGGTCCTGCTCAAGAATCCGTTAAATGGAATCTGGGTTGGAATTCGTTTGACGGCAACTGGTTCTATGTGGATTCAGTCAATCCGGTCTCGTTGCATTCTGGCTGGCTCTATACCAATGGGGCCTGGTACTGGCTCGATCCCTCGACGCACGCCATGGCCATCGGGCTCCATGAGTGCAATGGCTCCGCATACTGGTTCAATGGCTCCGGCGCGATGGCGACCGGATGGGTGCTCGACGGCGGGACCTGGTACTACGCGACGGGCTCCGGCGCGCTGGCGCGCGGCCCCGTATCCGTCGGCGGCGTGCCCTACTGCTTCGACGCCCGGACGGGGGCCATGCTGACGGGTTACCAGACTGATGCGCAGGGCGTCCGCCGCTACTTCGGCAGCTGCGGCCCTCTTAACGGCTGGGGCTTCGTCGACGGCTCCTGGTACTGGTTCGCTGACGGTATCGCCTCGACCGGCTGGCTTTACACCGGCGGTTCCTGGTACTGGCTCGACCCCGACGCGGGCGGCGCCATGGTGACGGGCCTCCACGCGTGCAACGGCTCAGCGTACTGGTTCAGCGCCTCCGGCGCGATGGCGACCGGATGGGTCCTCGACGGCGGGACCTGGTACTACGCGACTGGCTCCGGCGCCCTCGCCTCCGGCTGGCTCAACCTAAACGGTGCGTGGTACTGGCTCGATCCCTCGACGCACGCCATGGCCACGGGCGTTCAAACTATCGGATCATGTGAATACATATTTAATAGTACCGGCAAGATGATGGCTAATTGCTGGTCAAACGGTGATGGGTCTTGGATGTATCATTCGTCATCCAGCGGCGCAATTGACCTTAAAGGCATCATGACCGATTCGGGAATCCAGTTGATTGACGATGGCGGGAATGTTAGAACTGGCTGGATTGAGAGTCAGGGTTCTCGATATTATTGTTCTGCTGATGGGGTAATTCTGACTGGATGGCAGCAAATAGCTGGGTCTTGGTATTACTTTAACTCGGATGGTCGAATGGCGACCGGCTGGCTTAACGATGGCGGTAACTGGTTCTGGCTAGATTCCGCTTCTGGCACAATGAAAACGGGATGGCTTTCCCTTGGGGGCACATGGTATTACCTTGATGCCGCACGTGGGGGAGTAATGCTGAGCAGTGGTTGGTATTGGATCGGCTCTACTGACTACAAGTTCAGCTCATCCGGCGCAATGGTTGGCGCTTGGGTCGATGTCCCGTGCTATTCGCAGTACCCGGAACTTCCTACTGGCTGTGAGTCGGTTGCCCTTACAAACTTGCTTAACTATTATGGTTTCGGTTTAGGTAAGACGATTATTGCGGATTATTACTTGCCCAAGGGAAGCAACGGCAACTTTGTTACCGCCTTTGATGGCAACCCAAGGCGTAGCAGCGGGGGTCTCATGGGATGCGTCGCCCCTGCGATTACTATTGCTGGCAATAACTTTCTGCGTGCTGCTGGAAGTGGCAAGCAGGCAAAAGACGTCTCTTTCTCGTCAATTTCTTCCATTAAGAACAGACTGACCTGTGGTCAACCTGTTGAGATGTGGAATACCGAGTGGGGAAGTTGGCCAGGAGGCCGTTATGCTGCACGTTGGTATAATGGGCATTCTTATGGCCTGTGGGGCGGTAATCATGCCGTAGTCCTTAAAGGCTATGATGACGAGCAGGGAATTGTCTATCTTTCGGATTCGATTAACGGCAATGTTACGCGAAATGCCCAGGTGTTCTTCGGCACGTGGCAACAGATGGATAGTCAGGCCGTGGTAATTGAATAGCCATGATGCTAAAAGGGGAGAGCTCGACGAGCTCTCCCCTTTTACTACATTGTTAATCAAGCTAAGCCGTCTTATTACGTCCAAATAGTTCGTCCCAGTTACTGGCTGCCAAAACTGTTCCGCATACGATTACAACGCAGCAGATTACGGATGCCATGTCGGGAATTGTTCCAAGTAAGATCAGGCCAAAGACCACCGACCATGCCGAATAGGAGATATTTAGAGCCATCGCTCGCGCTGCTCCGATTGCCGCAATGCCCTTGTAATAGAACAGATAGGATGCAGTTCCTGCGAGTCCGGCGAGTGCAATAATCAATGTGGGCATGCTCGGGATAGCGCCCAGCGTGAAATGCCATGCTCCGAAGAGGGGGAGTACGAGCACTCCATAAACAAGCGCACTTGTAGTTTCGCGGATTTGCAAAGCCGTTTCGTCATCAACGGCATCATCTTTCATTCCCCATGCGCACAGCACCGCTTCGGATCCCCATCCGATAACGGCAAGCACCGCGCCGAGTAAGCCGAGAGGGGCATTTGCAATCTCGCTCGACCCGGCCGATAGATAGCCCATCGTCATTACGCCGCAAAGAGCAACGAGAAGGGAAAGAATCTGTCCTTTGCCCATTTTCTCCTTCAGCAGCACGAAAGAAAGGAATGCTCCGACAGCGGGATAGAAGGCGGAGATGATTGCCGTATAGGCAGCTCCAATGTTATTAATTGCCAATACGTAGCCGGTCATTCCGATAGGTCCACCGAGCAGTGCGCCGGCGATGACGACCTTGCCCGAACGAGTTTTAAGTGCAGCGAGCGTGTCTTTTAATCTGCCTCTAACTCCCATGTAGCCAAAGAGCCAGATTGCACAGAAGGCATCATGGAGAAAGGATCCCGCAATGGAGGCGCATGCAAGCGCTTCCGCCGATCCAATATAGGGCGCAAGCGCCAAGCCGATTCCAAGAATGACTGTATCAAGGCCCCAAAGAAGACCGCTAAAAAAGCCGAATTGCATCGTTATTCACCTTTCCGATAGATCTCCAGTGCCTTTTTGAGGTATTTGGCACCGTAATTGAAGTAGATATAGAGCCATTCGCCCACGAAATCGCCTTCGGCTTCTTTCAGAAGAGACCAGAGGTACCAGCACCATCCAGCAAGGGCAATGTGCGCATAGTTATGCGCAACTTCGTTGTTTGTTGCCTTGCGCCCAAAATATGCGTCAAGCGCGCGGTCGACTTCGTCTTCGGAAAGCTCACAGCAGACACTGCAAGTTCCAAAATCGTTCGCGTAATCGCTCATGCCAGCATATTCCCAGTCAATGAGATAGTACTTGTCGTTTTCATCGATAAGAAAATTGAGGTAGAAGAAGTCATTGTGACAAAGGCATTTTGGCGCATTGTCGGCCTGAACAAAGTGCTCCAATTCATCGATTTCGGCGGCCATTTCCCTGTAGCCCGGAATGTCGATGGGACCTTTTTCCAGAAGAAGTGATTCGTAGCGCTTCGCTTCGAGGTAGAAGTCAAATTCGGTTTCGACATTTGCACCGCTCTCGTGAAGCGAACGACACATCTGCATCATTCGCTTCATTTGGGCAGTATCATGCGGATCAGGCTGCTTTGCGTTGGGTACAAACTTCGAAATTTTCCAACCGCGCTTTGGGTCCTCATGAATAAACGTATCGTCAAGGCCGAGTTCCTTGGCCTTTTTAAGTGCGGCTACTTCTCCATTTCTGTTAATAAGCAGTTCGGTTCCGACTCCCGGATGGCGGTAAACGTACTCTCCATCATTGGTTCTAAAGTGGCACGACAGGTTCGTAAGGCCTTGTTTAAGGGGATAAACGTCGTGAATCTCTGATTTGGAACAGCCGAGCACTTGCTCGATGTTATCGAAAATATCGGAGTCAACGTTTTCGATAAAATGCGGATCAAAGGCACGCAGCTCATCAAGAGAATCGAATTCGTTGATCTCGCCCTCAGGATACTTCTTGATCGCCATATCGAGCTCCTTGATGTGCTCGATATACAGATCTTCCCAAAGCTTGTCCGTTGTTTCGGGCTTGTTATATTCCGTTTCAAGAATCTGCTTAAACGTAAGCGAGAACGCTTTATCAAAGTAAACATGTCCGAGCATATACCATGCATCGGAACCGCCAATCGTAACATTGGTGATTCTATCCATTGCTCCCGTTTGAATGCACCATTCTTTGGTGGCGCCTTCAGCATATTGAGCAGAATAAAATGCTTTCCAAACATATGCTTCAAACGGATTGTTTAGAAGGTAATCATCGCTTGAGCAAATGTAGGTGTTGTCAAGCCGCTCTTTTACGCACATAAGCGATGCGTGGTTATTTTTGGATGCGTATTCGTTGTTGACGACAATAGAAACGCCGAACTTGCTTTCAAGATAGAAGAAATACTCTTTTTTATAGCCGACAACGACGGTGATATTGCTGATACCCGCGTCTTGCAGCTGCCTAATCTGACGCTCAATGAGAATCTCACCACGTACTTTTAAAAGGCCTTTGGGCTTTTCATACGAAATGGGAGCAAAGCGGCTCGAAAGCCCTGCAGCCAATATCACTGCGTTTTCAACCTTATAGGGATGAAGCGCTTCGTAACCGCTGTCGGTTAGGCTGTCCGATTCGAGAAGGCCCTCATTCGTGAGCTCTTTATTTGCTGCGTTTACTGATCCAAGTGAAAGGCCAGTCCGCTCGGCAACTTCTCGCTGGCTGGCATATGGGTTCTTTAGGTATTCGTACAGAACTGTAAAGTTACGCTTGGTCAGTTCCACTACAGGCCTCCAATTAAGATGTTCATTACTTAGGAAGAGAATAGAATGATTGAACGATATGTTCAATTTAATATATTTATCTACACAGACTGAACAGACAGTAACGAAAATCAATTTTGGAATGTGGATTAAAATAGATAAACGAGATATCTGGGAGGGTCGCTTATGTATCGATTCGAAAAGAAGGCCACGCTTGTTTGTGCTGCTGCGTCATTAATCACTGCTTGCTGCTTGCCCCTGAGTGCGAATGTCGCGTTTGCACAGGATTCCGTTGAGGCTCAGAGTATTGAGTCAAAAGCGGATTTTTCTTCTGTGGTTTCCGATGATTTGCAACCTGATAATTCTTCCGTCATAAAAGATGGCTGGCAACGAGACGAGTCGTCTGGAGTTTGGTATTACGGAAAAAACGGTAAACACCAAACTGGCTGGCTGCAAAGCGGGGGCTATTGGTATTGGCTAGATCCTGCCAATGATGGTGCAATGCAGACAGGTTATTTCAATGTGACCGATGCTGGCGGATCAACTACTTCGTTTTATGCGAACGACGGTAATGCCGCAACGCCTTTTGGCGCGCTATATCAGAACTGCTGGCTACGCAACTCAGATGGAAAATGTTTTTATGCCAATGCTGGAGGCGATTTAGCTGCTGGTTGGTTTTACCAAAACGGCACATGGTATTACCTGGATCCTGCCACCCATGTAATGCAGGTTGGTTTTGTCGACCTCGGGAGCGGGAAATACTATTTAGATGCCACTGGTGCTATGAAAACCGGCTGGATTCTCGTTGACGGGAATTGGTACTGGGCTTATTCATCGGGTGCCCTTGCTTCGTCATGGCAAACGATAGGTGGGGCTCGCTATTATTTTGACCCACAGACGTTCATCATGTTTAAGGGTCGTCAAAAGATTGATGGAAGAACCTACATTTTTGGTGACTATGGCCTCGCAAATGGATGGTACAAAGACGGAGTAGATTGGTATTACTGCTCTAACGGTATTGCGGCCACTGGCTGGAAACTCGTTAACGGCGCTTGGTATTATCTCGACCCAGCCTCCGATGGTAAGATGTCCGTTGGGTATTTAGACCTTGGCAATGCAGCTTATTATTTAAAGCCTAACGGGGCTATGGCTGTTGGTTGGACCCAGGTCGAGGACGGCTGGTATTTCGCCTCCCGATCTGGTGCACTAATTTCTGGCTGGTATAAAGAGGGCACGAGCTGGTATTACCTGGACCCTGTTAGCCATCTCATGAAAACGGGCTTATTTGAGGTGGGCGGTAACGATTGTTTTGCAAACCAGAGCGGTAGGCTTGTGGTTTCAAGCTGGGTTACCGTTAATGACGGCGTTCAAAGATACGCTAATGATAATGGATATCTTTGCAAGGATGTGATTCGCGAAAACGGCACTATCCTAAAAACCGCTGGAGCTGATGGTTGGCAGGTTGCGTCCGGCTGGGTTAATGTCGCAAACCTTAGGTTTTACGCTGAGCCCGGAACGGGTGCCATTCATCTTGGATGGCTGCAGATTGACGGCGATTGGTATTGGCTTGATGCCGATTCTGGCGTGATGAAGACCGGATGGGTTTTTACTGGCGGTGCATGGTATTGCCTAAACGCTGACGGAAAAATGGCAACTGGTTGGAAATGCCTGAATGGAACATGGTATTACCTTGAGTCCAATGGAAGCATGCACGTTGGCTGGCTTAAAGATTCGGGTAAGTGGTATTGGTTAGACGGCAGCGGCGCTATGGCAACGGGCGCAAGGACCATCGATGGCGTTCGTCGAGTTTTCTGGAGCGATGGACAGTGCGACAAAGTTGGCTGGCAAAATCCATCCCAGTATCCTCAGGTCAGTTCTTGGACTGTTCGGCTGCCTAGCTATTGCACCGGATACTTTACCTATGTGACCCCTTCTCGCATTTCTGTCGAAGCAACGCGGGAAGATTGCGTGAACGCCTTTATCCAGCGCGCCTATGAGTATATTGGTACGCAATATATTGAGCCTTGGTCTACCGCTCCCGGTGGAGCTGTTGATTGCTCTGGTTTTGTCTTGCAGTGCCTTTATGCTACTGGCATGGATATGGGTGTTTACAACCCTTATAACCATCGCTGGGATCCAAGCCAAACCTATAATTCCATGAATTGGTATCGAAGCAATATCTTTATGCCCGTGAGCACGAACTCAATTCAGCGTGGCGATGTGATTTATTATCGCGGGCATATCGCAATTGCACTTGGCGGCGGCTTGATGATTGATTCCTGGCCTCATCAAGGTGTCGGAATTCATCCTATTGGCGCAAGGGGAAATGTAATCGGCGCAGCTCGTCCGTTTATTTAATTGATTTGCTGCAAGGCGGTCGATATCGGTTTGGGGGGCCTGAAATGAATGCTCGGATTGATCATCGAATTTGCTGGCGAGTAATTCGCTTGATGCTATTTTCCGCCTTACTCTCAGTTACAGCCCCCGCATTTTCTTGCACTGCTTATGCCGTGGAAGAGGGGGCGGATAACGGTGTCGTAGAGCGCGACTCGACAGGAGGGCCGGGAGCATTGGTCGGTGGCGGTTGCTCTCAAGACTCCAGCGATTGTGCCGACAAAACAACGGAAGATTCGAGCCTACAGGTTGTCGAAAGCCATGACCCGTCGACTACAGAACAACTATCTGGATGGCAATGGAACGGTTTGTCCTGGTATTACTATCTAGATGGCTGTCGTTTGACCGGAATGCAGAATATTGACGACTCGCTGTACTACTTGGACCCCGCTCGTGACGGCGCAATGAGCTGCGGCTGGATTTTTACTGAAAATAAGTGGTATTACGCGGGTCCGTCAGGCGCTTTGGCAAATGGTTGGCAGCTTATCGGAGGCCAATGGTACTGGTTTGACTCCCTTGACGGCTGTTCCATGGTTACTGGGCGACGTGTTATCGATGGGCATCCTTATCTTCTTGGAACCTATGGACTGATTAATGGATGGTGTCTTGATAACGGTTTATGGTATTGGGGTAGCAATGGTGAAGTCTTAACCGGTTGGCTTCAAACTGGCAATAACTGGTATTGGCTTGATCCCGCCAATGATGGTGCTATGTCTAGGGGAATCGTTTCCGTTGGCTCATCACGTTATTATTTATCGGATTCCGGTGCAATGGCCGTTGGTTGGGCGTTTGATGGTACGGACTGGTATTACGCAGACGGTTCCGGCGCACTTGCGTCGGGCTGGCGTTCGGTGAACGGCGCTTGGTATTGGCTCGATATCGCAAATGACAATAGAATGGTTACCGGCTTTTTTTCCATCGGATCGAATCGGTATCATTTTTCTTCAACGGGAGCGCTGTCACTCGGCTGGTTTATGAGCGATGGAGACTGGTATTACGCTGAGCCATCTAATGCATCGGGTATTGTAAAGACGGGTTGGCTGAAGGACGGTAGCCAATACTATTATCTTGATCCTGCCGTCGACGGCAAAATGCTGCTCGGGCATTTTTCTGTAAATGGGAAAAGCTATTATGCAAAAGGCTCAGGCGCTGTTGCTTGTCGTGAATGGGTAGATGTCCAGGACTCGGTTCAGGATGGTCCGTCTAAGGCTTTTGCTGGTTCTGACTGCTCGTTGTGCGGAACATTGCGCAATGGGAAGTTATTTACTTCAAACGGCGATGGCGAATTGGTCGAAGCGCGCGGTTTCGTGACGCTTGGTGGCTGCATTTTCTATGCTGATCCGACTAATGGCTCCTTGAGCGTCGGCTGGCAGAACGTTAACGGAAAATGGTACTTCTTTGATGAGACCGCTGGCTATGCACGATCTGGCTGGCTGAGCAAGGATGGCTCCTGGTTCTATTTAGATCCATCTACTTACGTTATGAAAACCGGTTGGGTTGCCGTTAACGGATATTGGTATTACTTGAATTCGTCTGGTTATATGCAGACGGGATGGCTCAATTTGGGCGGCACCTGGTATTGGCTTGATGCTAGTGGGGCTATGGCTACTGGCTGGCGCGTTGTGGACGGATCCTGGAATTACTTCATGGCTAACGGCGCGTGGGTGTCAGACTATATGGACGCTAAAGCTCAAAGTTATTCAAGTAATACAAATTGGCTGATACTTGTCGATACGTCGCGTTGTATCACGAGCATCTACACTGGGTCATGGAATAATTGGTCCTTAAACCGTCGATATGTATGTTCGACGGGAAAAGCCAGTACGCCAACTGTGATAGGGGAGTACCAAGTCTACGGAAAGGGATACTCCTTTGGGCATGGATATACTTGCTATTACTACACACAGTTCTACGGTGATTATCTATTCCATTCTTCGCCCTACTACGTCAACAGTAACCGGGTGATGGATCCCACGATGGGCGTTCCATCCTCTGCAGGATGTGTGCGCCTTGAGATCCAGAACGCAAAATGGATTTACGATAACATACCTTATGGAACAAAGGTTGTTACCTATTGATATTGGACAAGTGTCTTTAAAGGTGGGAGAAAGACACTGATTCTTAAGGGACTCTTTTCCAATTGAGGTGCTTTGATTTGGCAAGCGGTTTCATGAGAAGGCAGTCATAAACTGTATGCACTTCCGGTGCGCAGGATTTTAATTCTCTACGAGCTTCCTTTTCAGATTATTTTGAAAAGCCAACCATCTCGCTCCCTCTAGGGGGGCGAGATGTCGGTGTTGGTGTTAAAAATTACGGGAGCACCATTCAATTTGCCGCCATGTATTATCTAAAGGCCGAGCCTTCTCCTGTCTTTTTTGAGCGTAATAAACAACACCTTAAATCTCTAATGATTGCTTTGCTAATCTTGAAAACATGACTTTGGGAGGATTTTTGGAAATAGAAAAGGGAAATGGTACAGGCGTATGCGTACTTCTTTCAGCATATAAACCTGATCTTAAGTTTTTCGCCGCTCAACTTGATTCGATTGATGAACAAACGTTTCCGGTTACGCTTTTGGTCAGAAATGACTGCCCCGAATCGGCCTCTTTAGAGGGGTTTATCCAAGAGCATATAAAGAAAAACGCCTATCGTTATTATCATGGCGATAAAAATCTCGGTTATGTCAAATCGTTCGAGGCACTACTCTCTTTGGCAGAAGGGGATTACGTAGTATTTTGCGATCAAGATGATATTTGGGAGCCTAACAGAGTTCAAGTTTCGCTCAACCATATGCTAGAAGAAGGCTCAATTCTTGATGTTTGCGATAGATCGGTAATCGACGAAAACGGAAACATGCTGGTAGAGAGCTACAGAAAAGCTCATCCAAATTCGCCTGAAGTAAATTGGTGCTCCGGAGAGGATATTACTATTCAGGCTGCAAGTGTATGCTACGGCATTGGTATGGCTCTCATGCTAGATGCGAGTGCTGCTAAGTCGATGATTCCCTTTCCGGAATCCACTGCACATGATTTGTGGTTGACATTGGGCTGCAGCGAACTGGGGAAGTGCAGTTTTACAACGACTCCCTTGGTTAAGTATCGTCGACATGGCGGGAATGAAACTGGATTCCTTGCGGGTGTTGCTTCAAAAGATGATTGGTATTTAACAAGAGTTAAAAACAGGGTTGATACAGCTAAGCAATTTGCCGAAAGATTTCCTGATTCACCGCACCTAAAGGAAATAATGGGGTTCGCCGATGCAAGAGAGCGACGCTCCATAATTGGCTTGCTTAAATATCGACGAGCTTGCCCGTCCATTGCTAAAGCTGAAATCGTTATGCGACTTGTACCGAATTGGCTGTTTCTTTTGATTTTAAACATGATTAAAGAAGCAAAATAGCTTCGTATCCGAATCGCGACTTGTTCAGAAGGGCGCTTATATTTGTGGAAGCCACAGAGAAGACTCTTTCGATTAAACACAATATGTTCTGGAATACCGTTGGCTCGTTGACGAATTTAGGCTGTCAATGGCTAATCACTATATTGGTCGTTCGACTGTCTGATGGATATAGTGCTGCTGGAATTTATTCCCTTGCTATGTCTATTTTCAACATGTTTTCTCAATTGGCCCAATACAGGATGTACACGGTACAAATTGCAGATGTTGAAAGGAAAAACTCTGCTGGTGAATACCTGACTTTTCGTTTCTTTACTACGTTTATGGCGTTTGCAATGTTGGCCGTCTATTCCATTGCGACGTGTCGTATTGATACGGTGCCTGCTGTTCTTTTGTATGCTCTCTATAAAACCGCCGGCTTAGTTATTGATGTCATGCATGCCAATGATCAGGTTGGCCATAGGATGGACTATATTGGGAAATCCCTCATAATGCAGGGCATTGGTTCTCTCCTTTCGTTCATTGTTGTCTTTGGGCTGTTAAATAGCCTCGAAGGTGCATTGTTGCTAATGACGGTAGTGACTATAGGTATCGGTGTTATTTACGATTATCCGAGATCAAATCGAATCTCTGCAATCAAACTTGGAATTACCCAAGCGAAGGTCAGAGCTTTCCTATGTGGCTGTTTGCCCATCGTTCTGGGCGGCATTGCTGCTTCTGCGGCGCCGAATATTCCAAGGCAGTATTTATCTTATACATTCGGAGATTCTGCTCTAGGCATTTATGCATCAGTTGCTGCTCCCGTGGCAATTATCCAAATGGGTGCGACGTATATCTATAATCCTTTATTAGGTTATTTAGTAGAGCGTTACTATTCTAGGGAAAAGTCCTTTTTTACGCTTATAGGTAAAATACTTGCCGGTATTTTATTTGTCGGCGTCATATCAGCAGTTGCGCTTTTCTTTTTCGGCAAATTATTGCTGTCTTTGTTTTATGGCGCTGGAATAGCCAAACATTCTGATCTCCTTCAGCCTATGTTGGCTTGTGCCTTTTTGACTGGCATTGCTTGGTTTGTCAACGATTTGCTGGTTTCTCTTGATAACTACCGAGGGGTATTTGTTGGCAGCATATTGTCCTTAATCAGTGCTGTTGCTGTCATGGCTCCCGCGCAAGTGTTGTTTGGCTTAAATGGCCCTACTGTAACGGCGCTTATATCCAATGCTATTTGCCTTATTTATCAGTCTTTTGTTTTGGGGAAACAGACGCAAGAATGGTTTGGGGAAAAGAGATAGGCCGATGATGTCTAAAGCTCACGCGCTATTAAAGCTTCAAAACACTGAATTGGATATCCTTCAGGTTGTCGCTGCATTCTGCTCTAAGCACGGCATCAGGTGGTGGCTTGATGGCGGAACATGTTTAGGAGCAATGCGTCATAGGGGGTTTATCCCTTGGGATGATGATATAGATATCGGAATGATGCGTTCAGACTATGACCGCTTTTGCTCTTTAGCCGAGGATGGTTTACCGGAAGGATATTCGCTCCATACATCGCGGAATACTATTGGCTATGCTGCGATGTTTGCTAAGGTGTATCGCGATGAAACTCGCTTCGAGAATCAGGAGGCTCGAGAGGCTTCCAGTTCGATGGGTATTTTTGTCGACATCTTTCCATATGACCAGCTCTATACAGATAAACGCCTTCGTGCAAAACAAGTCCGAACTGCATCAATTGCACAGAAAAGAGCTTATTTATATCACTCTTCTTCCATTGTTGTCCCTCATAAAGGGTTCCTTGGACAACTCGAGCAAATTGGTTGTTCTGCTATACACGTAGTGGAACGACTGGTTTCTCGAGGCGCATGCTCTTACCAGGATTTGTTCGACTCCTGTATTGCCGACTCAAATACGGGTGAGGTCTCTGATTATTGTCTGACGTTAAGCTGGCCGAATATGGCGCCAGTGCCTATTTCAGAGATTTTCCCTCTGAGCAGTGCGGTTTTCGAAGGCAGTGAATTCCCCGTTCCTCGTATGACGGATAAATATCTTACAACGATGTATGGCGAATGGAAGAAAATTCCGGAGCCGGAAAATCGACATACCCATCTTCCTCTTCTGCTTGACTTTGGGGATGGTGAAGTCTGGACTGCGCAGAATTAAGGATATGAAATCTTTACCAGATGAGGTTATGTAATGAGTTCTTCTATTTGTATTTTCACCCATCATTATCACCCGCAACTTAGTGGAATTGGTAATTTTGTCGATGGTCTCGCTCATGCCCTAGCTGCCCGCGGCGACAGGGTGGTTATCGTTACTAATGATTCAATGCGCGTAGGAGTCGGTCATTCAGTCGAAAACGGTCTCGAGATAATTCGGCTTCCATGTATTTCATTGCTTGATGGAAGGCTTCCTCTTCCCAAAAAAACCGGCGATTATTACCGGCTCCTGCAAAGCCTTGATGATTATGAGTGGGACGGCGTACTTATCAACACGAGGCTTTTCCCCCTCTCACTCGAAGGGCTGAAGTTTGCTGTGGATCATAACACTAGGGCCGTCGTTCTCGACCATGGTTCAGCGTATCTTTCTTTCAATCAGCCATTCCTTGATTATTTTGTGCGCCGATATGAGGATTGGATTACTGATCGCGTAAAGACGTTTGAACCTGATTTCTATGGGATTTCTTCTAAAAGCGTTGAATGGCTTCAGCATTTTAATATCGGTGCAAAGGGCGTAATATCGAACTCAATCAATGCTTCAATTTATAGGAGCATCTCTTCGGGTAGAGATTTCCGATCAGAATTAGGTGTCCCTCAATCATCTTTAGTTGTGGCTTTTGTTGGGCGGTTTATTCCTGAAAAGGGAATTTATTCAATTATTGAGGCAGCTCGCGCAAAGGATATTACCAAGCGTGATATTTGTTTTGTTCTTGCAGGGGATGGTCCGCTGGCCAATGAAGTCAAGGAAGCCTGTTCGTCGAACTTGTTTTGGCTTGGGAGATGTAGCGCAGAGGACATTTCCTCCTTACTTCAGCAAGCAGATGTGCTTTGTCTTCCAACTCGGTCCGAAGGCTTTTCGACGGTACTTCTTGAGGCTTCAGCTTGCGGAACGCCTGCTGTGGTAACAGATGTGGGAGGCGCGCACGAGCTTATTCCAGATGATAGCTACGGCACGATAATTCAGTCCATGTCATCTGATGAGGTGGTTTCGGCATTATGCAGGCTTTTTGATGATCGAAAGCTGCTTTCTCTACAGTCTCGAAACTCTAGGGCCCTTGTTGAAAATCGATATAGCTGGGACGCCACTGCTATAGATGTCGAGAAGGCGTTTTGTATTTGCTAAGTGATACTTGGCTGGCTTTTACTTAGCTTTTGAGTGAAGTTGGATCTAAGACCCGAATTTGTTATTGTCGACTTATCCTATTCGATTTTGTCTTTAGTTGGAGATGCACGTTTTGAATAATCCTGCAATTAAGAAAAGCGAGTACGCGCTTGCCATCTTTGGGCTGGGACTTCTTTTGTTAGCTGTCGCGACATCATTGCACTATAAGAATTTAAATCTATTCATTCTTGAACTCTTTTGCGATGTCGTTGCTGTTGCGTGCTTATATTTGCAACCGAAATCACAGTCGAGCGGTGATGCTATTCGTCAGATAACCGTTCTCGTCGCGTCCAGTATCCTCAGCAGCTTTCTGCTAGTTTTCATCATATTGGCTGGCGCGAAGACGTTTGGCCCCTTCGGTCTTGGTGCATGGAATATCTCAGGTCTGGTTATATGCTTTCATTTAGTTTTAGCGTTCCAGGGAATTGAGCTTTGCTATGGCCTGATGAAGAGCTTCGTAACCTCGGTTAAGAAAACTGATGCTAAGAAGTGTTTCTTTTATTTGGCGGTTTTTGTTGGCTTTGCTGTTTTAATCGCTTTTATTGGCATTCCGCTCGATAAGTCAAAGACGGTGTTGTTCGCGTCTGCTTTGCCCATTACGGTTTTGATCGGATTGATTGCTATTAATGGGGGCATTTCTTATCTGAAGCCCGAACTGTTCGCTTTCGCATGCATTGTCTCAATTGGTCTATCCGTAATTATTTGCTTTCCCGTTACAAATTTTTTGACATGGGATGATGAGGTCCACTATGGAAATGCAAACAGTTTTTCCTACCTCACAAATGCTGAAATAACAAATTCTGACCGAATGATAGTCGAGCAGTTTTGTATGGGGGACGGCTTTAGTTTGGATGCAGCTTTGGGTAAGTACCCAATAGATGAAACAAGAGAGTTTAACCGTGGCTCTGTTGAGCAATTGGTCAGAGAGGCTGATAAAAATGATTTAGCTGAAGGTATCGAACGTTTTAATTGTTTTGATAGTGTGGCTCTTTCTAAAATTGCCTATATTCCTTCATCTATCGGCCTTTGTTTGGGTCGCTTGCTTCATCTCCCATTCTCTATCAAATTTGCATTGGGTAAAATTTTTAATTTGTTTGCGTATGCAGTTATCTGCGGAATCGCAATTCGTATAGCCCCTTGCAGAAAATGTCTTTTCACTTGTATTGCGTTGTTCCCGTCTGCTGTGTTAATGGCAGCCAGTTACTCGTATGATCCCTGTGTGATATCGTTCAGTTTGCTAGGAACAGCTCTTTTGTTGAAGATGCTTATTTCTGAAGAGGATATTTCTGCTAAAACGTTCTTCGCATTTCTACTATCTTTTGCAATCGGGTTTGCAGCTAAAGCGATTTATTTTCCCTTATTTGGACTTGCGCTTTTAATTCCTGCAAATAAATATGTTTCAAGCAAGCAAAGACGTATCTTGATTGGTACTGCTCTATTCGTTTGTGCCATTATGATCCTATCTTTCTTGACGCCATATTTCTCATCTGTCGTAAATAATATTTCTGATGCACGTGGTGGCTCCGAAGTCTCTACGGCTGGTCAAACGACGGGAGTGCTTGCAAATCCAGTTGGAACTATAGCTGTAATCTCGAATTTCGTTTTTGGATCGATGCTGACCCCGGCGTTTCTCAATTCAATATCAACGAATATGGCTTATCTTGGGGACGTGTCTAATCTGTTCCCATGGCTTTCGTATCTCCCCATCATGCTGTTTGAAGCTATTTGCATTATTGATAATGAAAAAGATACTAAAATAAAGCTTAGCCGTTGCGGAATTGTTTGGACTCTATTCCTGGTTCTTGCTACTTGCCACCTAGTTGCTTTGGCTCTATACATCGCTTTTACAGGAGTTGGAAGCCAGACAGTTGCGGGTGTCCAAGCGCGATATCTCATACCTTTGATAATACCTTTTGCCTGTCTATTGCTCAGGTTCCCTATTTACTGCGATGAGGAGGTGAAGGCTAAAGTTACAGCCTTTATGCTCGGGGCTCCATTTGCGCTGCTGTATTTTGTGATGTTCGAGCTTCTGTATATCCGTTTTTTCTAAATTAGCGATATAGGTCATGGTTATAGTAGGAGTGGGCAATTAGTTGGATTCGATTGGATCGAATGGGACGGCGTTGAGGGTTCGCTCAGGACATGCGCCCCGTATTTGAGGCAGAACTGCAAGGGGTCCTTTTCCTGCGGTGATGGATGGGGACTCCATGTGTGCCCTAGTTGAGCAAGCTAAATATCTAAGCTTGAGATGTAACTTCCTAATGGTTAGACAGGATACAGTAAACTTAAGTCTGAGTTAAGCTATGCGTTGGACTGTAAGAGTCGCAAATTCTTTGGGCGTCGCTAAGAGCCAACTGTTTTTGGAATGGATGAATCTCGATTGTCTTTTACTTCAACGACATGTTCAAAAGGACATCTGCGTGTTCTCGTAATAATTCCTGCCTATAACGAACAGGAGTGCATTCTCAATACCGTTGCAGCTATAAAAGCTGCGGGTTATGACTATGTCGTAATCAACGACGGCTCACAAGATACAACGCTTGAGCTTTGTCGAGAGCATGGTATCAACATATTGGATTTGCCGCAGAACCTTGGTATCGGTGGAGCGGTCCAAGCGGGCCATAAATATGCCCAGAGATTTGGCTATGATATCGACATTCAGGTTGACGGCGATGGCCAACATGATCCTTCTTATATTCCTGAGCTTGTAAAGCTGATTGAGAGCGGTGCGAGTTTGGCGATAGGCTCTCGATTTCTGGTTGAGACTGATGGTTTTCAATCAACTTTTATGCGTCGTGTTGGAATCAGGTGGCTTTCATTTTTGCTCGAGTTGCTTACGGGTAAGGTGGTCACCGATCCCACTTCTGGCTTTAGGGCCTGCAATAAAGATGCTATCGACCTGTTCTGCAAGAGTTATCCTGATGACTACCCGGAGCCAGAGTCGATTGCTTTGGCTATGAAGCTTGGTCTTCCCGTTATGGAAGCGCCTGTAAAGATGAATGAGCGCCAAGGTGGACGTTCATCTATCGGGGGCTTCTCTTCCGTCTACTATATGGTCAAGGTTACGTTAGCCATTGTCCTTGTGTGCTGGGTTCATAGGGGAGACAAATAATGAATCTTATTTTGAGGATTGGTGCGGCCCTCTTTTTCGGCGGATTCCTCGTCTATGTTTTACGTCTCGTGTCCAACGGAAAGATGCTTCTTAAGTACTCTTTGCTGTGGATTTTGATGTGTATGGCGGCCTTGATCTGTGATTTATGTCCTCAGATTATTTATAGTTGTTCAACAGCTATTGGGTTTGTCAACCCGGCCAATTTCCTTTTTTTGGGTGCAATCGTGCTGTTGCTTGCAATCTCTCTGTCTCTTAGCGTTGCCGCGAGTCGTCATGTTTTGGCGATCAAAAACCTTACTCATAGGATTGCCCTGCTCGAAAAAGAGCTTGAGAAAAGGTCTGATCATGAATGAGCTCAATACATGGTTTGATTCAGTTCCTTCGGCTATCCCTCATTAGGGCTCCTAAGTTTGTGCACCATTGATCGCGCTCGACTGCTGGTTGTGGATTGTCTAACAAATAGACAATCCCTATGTTGAGTGTCTTATCGTTTTATCTGGTGCAACGTATCAAGCGAGTTGTCTTGCATATTAATTAATTTGGGAACTGCATCTCTGGGTCGACTGCATCTGGATATTCAAAGGTTAATTTGATTTGGCGAGAAGAGAAAAATGATGAAAAATCGACATCTGAGTTTAATCAGCGTGGTTTGTCTAACATCTATTTGTTTCATCTCTCTTTTATGGCCCGCAATCGCATTTTCATTAACTGAAGATTGCGTGGCTGAAGGCACTGATGGCTCTTTGGTTCAATCGGGTCAGGAAGCATTTGGGACATCAGGTAGCGATCGTTTGACTTTGGATTCCGATAATTTCAAAGCATCTATCGATTCGTCGATATATGAATATACTGGCGATGTGATTACTCCTGATGTCTCTGTTTTGACTGCCAGCGGTTCTGTGCTAGCAAGCGGAATCGATTATGAAGTCACGTATTCAGATAATGTTGCCCCTGGCTGCGCCACTATAAGAGTGAATGGGCTAGGGAATTACGCCGGCGTTACCTCTCAACTGTCGTTCCAGATCGTTCGTTCCTCTGATAATAACATCGCTCTTCCTGGTTCTTGGGCCTACCAAAACGGTAAATGGTGGTGGAGATATGAGGCTGGTGGTTGGCCGTCAAACTGTTTTCTGTCCATTAGAGGGGCGGAGTATTATTTTGATTCCGAAGGTTATGCAGCTACTGGCTGGAAATACTTGAACGATGGCTGGCATTTATTTTCTAACTCCTGTGCACATTTGAAGGGATGGGCTGCCACCGGTGGGCGCTGGTTCTACCTTGACGAGACATCGGGTTCAATGAAGACCGGCTGGGTTTTAATTGATGATAGCTGGTACTATTTGGACAGTTCGGGCGCTATGCAGACCGGGTGGTTACTCCTTGGCAATACTTGGTACTGGCTTGAGCCTTCTGGATTAATGGCTACGGGCTTTAGGCTTGTTAACGGCTCTTTGTATCATTTTTCCGAATCCGGTTCTATGAGCTCCGGTTGGTTTATTAACGATGGGGCATGGTATTGCTCCAACGCATCGGGAGAGATTCGTACCGGGTGGTTTTACAATGGTTCTAGCTGGTATTTGCTAGACCCCAATAATAATGGCGCCATGCTGGAAGGATTTCAAACTGTAAATGGCTCCATTTATTATTTGGATCCGGATAGCGGCGGTGCATTAAAGTGCAACACTTGGGTCTTCTCACAAGATGAAAACGTATATTATGCGTGCAGCAGTGGTGCGATTGTGCTTTCGGGCGTCAAGGACGGCGCGGGTGGAATTAAGCTCAGGGATCCCGAGGGAAAGCCTGTCGCTGGCTGGTATTGGTCCTCAGCTGCACAGGTGTGGTTTTACACAGACTCAGATGGGGTTCTGCAGCGCGGTTGGCGATTCATTGACGGTAGGTGGTATCACCTCGACAACGAATCCGGAGCTATGAATACTGGCTGGTTCCTCGATGATGATGGAACGTGGTACTACCTTATGTCTTCTGGACAAATGGTAAATGGCTGGAACAGAATTGGAGACTCCGAGTATTTCTTTAATGCCTCAGGTGCTTGGGTGGAGCCTGAGCACTCCGCGCGCGCCTCCTTGCAGTCCCAGATCGTTAATCGTTGCCATAGCGTTCCTTCTCCTGGGGCGGGACTGTGCTCGGAGTGGGTTAGCCATGTGTTTTACCCCGTGCTGGGGTCATATCCCAACGGCGACGCATGCGACATGTTCTGGAATTGGTGTTACAGCCGAGATATATCTCAGCTTAAAGTTGGAATGATCGTTGCGGTCCCTACGCATACTCATACAAGTGCTGGTGCCCGCTGGGGCCATATTGCTATTTATATCGGAAACGGTATGGTTATGGATAACATCGGTTACATCAGGACAACATCACTTGCTTGGTGGCTGAACTACTACCACACTACCGCTATACCACAGTGGGGCTGGGTTTTAAATACGCCTTTGGAATGATGCGGATTCTGGCCAGCATGCGGAATCAACGCCTGCTTGTGTATCGAATCACAAACGCTTCTTAACTGTATATCATGTATGGAATGCAATTATTCATAGTAAGGGAATCGAGGGTTGACCCTCGATTCCCTTATCTATTAGTCGCATTTTAATAAGGTTAAAATTAGAAAGCGCAGAATTAAGCTAACACTTTATAAATGATAGTAGCGATTTCCGGGTTCTCCCACGCTGAAATTTGGGTTAATGTACGGATCGCCTTCGACATAGTATTTTGCCCAGCGATAATTCATGTATGCGACTTCTTTGTGGAACCGAATCTGCTTTTCCGTATTGTTTTCAACGCCTCTAGAAATCGACTCGTAGTGATAGAGCTCGACTTCGGGCGTGTATACGATCAGGTCGTTAATCTCGCGTAGCTTTAAGCAAAAGTCAACATCATTAAATGCAACTTGAAGCTCTTCGGTGAAACCTCCGACTTTCTCATATTCGCTACGCTTGGTCATTATGCAAGCTGCAGTGACAGCGCTGAAGTCTTGTTGCGCATCGTTGAGTGCAAAGTAGCCCCAATTATTCCTTGGCATGCTCTGGCAAAGATGTCCCGCCACGCCGCCAGTGACGCATAGGCCCGCGTGCTGAATGGTGTTGTCGGGATAGTAGAGTTTTGCACCGACTGCGCCAACATCCTCACGTGCGCAGATGCCAAGCATGGTCTCGATCCAATTGGGCGTAATTACCTCAGTATCGTTATTCAATAGCAAGAGATAGTCGCCCTTGGCGTGAGCAACGCCAAAGTTCATGAGCTTGGAGAAATTGAATTCGTGTTCCCAAGTTACAAGACGAACGATGTCAGGATATTTTGCTTGCAACTTATCGTAATAATCGAACGTCACCTTTTCTGTGCTGTTGTTTTCGATTATGACGAGCTCGTAATTGTCGTACGTTGATTTCTCAACAATTGATGTAATGCAGTTGTTCAGAATGTCGGCGTGGTCTTTAGTCGGGATGATAATTGACACGAGTGGGTGGGAATCTGGCACAGCGTAGGTTACTTTATATGTAAAGGGACGACGCGCTTGTTCGACCTTCGCATTGAGCCCAAGCCTGTCCAAATGACTCTGGACCGCTTTGATACCTGCGATAGTGGCATACGGCTTGCTATCGGCATTTGCTGCGGTGGAGGTCTCGCTTAGGCGCCAGTGGTATAGAACCTTCGCAACATGATGAACTTTCCTTGCCTTTTCCACGGCGCGGAGAGTCAGATTATGATCCTGTGCTCCATCGAACTCTTTTGTGTTCGGCTCTAGAGTGTCTAGCAGGGACTTACGGATGGTAAGCATGTGGCAGATATAGTTATTGTTTCTGAGCAGATCGATATTGAAATCCGGCTTAAAGAACGGCTGCGCTAACTTTCCATCGGGCATGAGTTTATCTTCATCACAATAAAGAAGATCGACGCCATTATTGTTTTCAATTGCCTCGGCATATGAGAACAACAAGTCCGGTTCAAGAATGTCGTCATGGTCAAAGAAGCTAACGAAATCGCCCGAAGCTACGGCAACGCCTGCGTTTGTGTTTTCGGAAATACCCTTATTTTCGGTAAGATTAATTGACTTAATTCTGTTGTCGCGGGCTGTTTCCTGCTCAACGCGAGCCTTTAGTTCCTGATTGTCAGGGCTTGCATTAACTAGGAGGAGCTCCCAGTTTGCATAAGACTGGTTTTTTACGGATTCGACCATATCGTTAAAAAACGAAATGGGCGTGTTGTAAAGAGGGACAATGATGCTGAATTTCGGAGCGCTATTGAAGACGATTTTTCTCTGCTTCTCCAGTGCGCCAATGGTTGCCTTATGCTCTGTAAACCATTCGGGGTATTCAGGGTCAAACTGCGCATGGGTAAAGAGGAAGTTGGTCTCCTCAAGAAGCAAGCCTAATTTATCAGGCGTTAAGCAGTCAAATGCACTGAATGAAGGGTGATTTTGATCGCCAATTATAAAGTAGTAACGATCAAACGCCTTTGGCATGCGGATCGAGAGCTGTGTTTCAAGTTGTTTTTTCTCGGATGTAAATCCAACACTCGTTACATTTGAGCCGAAGTTGACTATGCTCAGCTCAACCTCATTGAGGAACCGATCGAGGCAGCGAAGTTTGATTTGCGAGTCGTTGCGGTACGGTGTTCTAACCGTGCACCTCAGGATATACTCGTTTGAATCTTCGATGCACTGCCAAAAATCAATCGTCGCCATCTCAAACTCTGAAACGTCATCGTAATTTCTGAGTTTGCTGCACATGTCAGGTTTAATTTTGTAGTTAAGACGCGACTCCCATTTGATGTTCTTGCAATTGAGCGAAAGGGAGTCGCTGCTCAGGTTACGACCGTCTTTGCCGATTTCGCTAAACTCAATTTTGATTGCGCGAGCATCGGGATCGGGGATTACAAGGACGTATGAGTTCGAATCACAGCTATTGTCCCGGAATTTTAGGAGGGATAAAGGCAAGCAGCGGTTATCGTCTGTAGCCGCCTGGGCTGTTACGCTGGAGCCTTTATGGATGCCTTCAATCTTAAGCTGCTGGTAGATTTTCCAGTTTCCTCTGCATACTCCGGTTGTTTCGACTCGCATTGTTTGCCTTTCGTTTGTTGGACACTGCTCATTGTACTTTTTCATTTGTTGCCTCGCTAGAAATGCAGAAAGAGTTGCGTGTTTCTGCTGTCCGATTTAAATAAGAAGACGGGGAGGTTGCTGCCGGTGCGTATAATTTAATTAACTATGCATCTGTAATCAGCGGCTTTTGCTCAACGATTGTCAATCGAGAGGATTTTTATGAAAGGCATCATCCTCGCCGGCGGGTC
>NZ_QSHS01000014.1:7172-56377 GCF_003467795.1 Collinsella sp. AM36-4AA | reverse complement strand
GGGGGAGGCCTCGCGGCCTCCCCCTTTTTCGCGTTTAAGGGCGTAAAGGACTCAATTACACCAGACGATCTTGTTGTTTTTGGTATTGAGCCTTTATTTAAAGAAAATAAATCGAATAACAAGGGCAACTGCTATGGCCACAATGATCAAAAGCAGGATTGTCAGTCGATGCTGCTTGCGTCGTTTACTTGACGAAACGAAGATTGATTTTCCCTGTTTTGGCGTTTCGAGATAGCGAGCCGAATGCGTCAAGGTTTGCCTTGGTCGAGGACCTCTATGTTGATTGGCGGCGGATGCTTTCAGTGGCTCCTCACTAGCTGCGCTGTTTTTAGATAATGGTGCGTCTTTCAGATATACAGGGTCTCCCGAGGCCACGCCCATATGTTTACGTCCCGTTTGGGCATCCTCGAGTGTTTGATATCGATTTCTCGTCACATACTCGGGCTCAGGATCATTAATGGGCTCTTGCGAGATGTGGGGGCGATGGAACCGTAGCGGCTGCGTGGAAGTATCTTCCCCCTGCGTCGGCATAAACATTTTGTTCTGGTTTTGGTCGTCCATGATGCCCTTTAGCTCGTTACCAACAACGTGTACGCGCTCATTGTAAGCCCCTTGCTATTTGCAGCTGCGAACATACTTGTTATTTAGGCTCTGGTTCAAAGAACCTTAACCTTATTAAAACCTGAGTCACACACACTTAGATATGCTTATAGTACTGGACTCAAAAAACTTTATAGTCGATGTATATATGAGCATCGGGTGGGCATATATAAGAGCGTCAAAAGAAGTCCCTGCCACCTGGAAGATGGCTCGGCAGTCCCTAAAAGGAGTGGTAGTCATGGCAAGCATGGTTCCTTATCGTTCGGTCTTTGGTGTTCGTCCCTCTGCTAGCTCGTTGTTTGACCTCTTTGATGACATGACCGATCTGGCAAACAACTCGATCGCCTCTAAGGCGTTCCCCGTCGATGTTGAGGACAAGGGCGACGGGTACGAGGTCAAGGCCTATTTAACCGGCGTCGCTAAGGATGACATCGATGTTGAGCTCAATGAGGGTCGCCTGTCCATCAGCGTGAACGTCGAGGAGAGCGCCGAAAACGAGGGTAAGAACTTCCTCCAGAAGGAGTTCGGCTCGTACAGTGCGACGCGCGGCGTGTATCTGAAGGACGCTTCGAGCGAGGGCCTTTCGGCTAAGTATGCTGACGGCATCCTGACCGTTACGGTTCCCAAGATTGTCGAGAAGAAGAACGTCACGAAGATCTCTATCGACTAACGATGGCTCTGCTTCAATCGAGAGTATGAGTTAAGGGGGCTGGGAAGTGATTCCCAGCCCCCTTTTGTTGTCTTGAGGGGCTATTGAATGGTTGTCGGTTGATACTGGCTTGCAGGGCGTATCGAGAGCTTCCGTGGCCCTTGAAGACGGGTGGCAGAACTGCCGAGTTCATCATCGAGACTTGCATCAAGCGCGTTGGCATAGCTTTTGACGGTAAGGCTTGGACGATTATTGTCCTGGCTGATATGCATGGCGATGAGCTGTTCGGTGCGATCGGTAACAAGTTCGCGCGCGGCTTCGGCGGCCTGGTTGTTGGAGAGGTGCCCCTTTGTGGACAGGATGCGCTCCTGAAGAAAGCGGGGGTACGCTCCTTCGCGCAACATAGTTACATCGTGGTTACTTTCGAGCGCGAGAACTCGACAGTCTTTGAGGATGCCTATGGCCTTGCTCGATAACTCTCCGGTGTCGGTGGCAAACCCAATGGAATCATCGAGAGCATTAAATCGATAGCCGACAGGATTGATGACATCGTGCGATGTTGAGTAGGTTTGCACGTGGATGCCGGCAATGGGGAGCGTGTCGCCGGGGTCAAATTCCTCTACGGGCAGGTGCGCGAGGTTTTCTTTGCATGAAAGGGTGTCCCCGCTGGCAAAGAGGGGACCATGCCAGTGCTTGCACCATACATCGAGCCCCTTGATATGGTCACCATGCTCATGGGTGATTACAAGAGAGGCGACGTCGTCTGCCGAGAGGCCAAGCTCCGCCATGCGTTTAAGTGTCTCGCGGCGGGACAGGCCGTTGTCGATCATGATGAGCCCCTGAGGCCCCTCGACGAGTGCGCAGTTGCCTTTTGAGCCGCTGCCGAGGATATGAAGGTGCAGGCGAGACATAAGATTCCAAAGGATACAATGAGTGCGGACGAATAGAGGAGGAAGCGAATGCCAACGGTATCTCAGCACTATGGACATCATGCCGCGCCGAGGACGGATAAGAGCGCCCTGGCAACGCGGCGGGCCGCTGCCCCCGTAGTGCTCATGGTATCAGGCGGTGCGGACTCGACGGCGCTGCTCCTTATGGCTTGCACATCAAAGCTGGATATCCAGGACGGGCGCGGCGTCGCTCCCATTGCGCGCGAGCGATTGCACGTGCTGCATGTAAACCATCATCTGCGCGGGGAGGCATCCGATGGCGACGAGGCCTTCGTGCGTGAGCTCTGCGCGCAATATGGTCTACCGCTGTGTGTTGAGCATGCCTATTTTGATGATGAATCGGGCAATATCGAGGCGGCTGCCCGCGAGGTGCGCTATGCCGCGGCGCGAAGGTATGTTCGCGAGCTCTGCGCCCAGACGGGGGCACCGCGAACGGCGGCTCGTATCTGCACCGCGCACACGTCTTCGGATCGCGCGGAAACGTTTTTGATGAACGCGATTAAGGGTTCGGGGCCCGCTGGTCTATCGAGCATACCTCGCCGGAGGAATATCGTGGTGCGTCCCTTGCTCGACCTGACTCATGATGAGCTCGTAGGCTATCTGCAGGTGCATGGTCAACCGTGGCGTGAAGATGAAAGCAACGAGGACGTTTCGTACTTGCGCAACTATGTGCGCCATCGGGTGATGCCGGTGGTGGCGCAGCGCAACGCGAGCGTCTGTAAGACGATTGGCGCCGCCTGCGAGATCTTAGGCGATGAGGATGCCTTTCTTTCCCAGCTTTCCGCACAGGCGTTCCGAAGCTGCCTGCGTAAGGAGGCGGCGGGTGCACTGGTCCTTGACGCTCGTCGACTGGCCGCGGCTGAGGTGGTAATCGCGCGGCGCATCGTGAGACTGGCGATTAAACGCATCGATCCGGACGCTCGTCCAGAGATGCGACATGTGGAGCGAGTCCTTTCCTGCGTTGCCGAGGGCGCCGGCTCGGTCACGCTTCCGGCGGGGATTGACGCACGCATTGAGTTTGGCATGCTGGCGTTTAAGGCGCCGGTGGCTCGCGAGGGCCTGGTCGCGGACTGGGTTACCGTACCCGGTCGTTTGCCGTTGGGCGGGGGACGTGTGCTGGTCGCAGAGCCGATGGCCGTTGAACCGGGATGCGATATCGTGCGCCGCGCCCGTGAGCTTGCGGCTGCCGGGGAAGTGACAGCTTTGGTAGACGCGGCTGCCCTGGGTTTTGCCGACAGCGATAGTGAGCGGATCCTGGCGGGCTCGCGTGGCGAGATCCCTGCCGAGGCGCGATTGGCGCGCCTGTGGGTGGACGGTCCCGCACCGGGAGATGTGATGTGCCCGTTGGGGATGAACGGCCGAAGCAAGAAAGTGTCAGACCTGCTGAACGAGGCTCGTATTCCCGTTTCTGAGCGCGCAGGCGTTCCTGTGGTGAGAACGGCTCCGGGAGGTGCCGTGGTATGGGTCGCCGGAGTTCGCGCGGACGAGCGTTTTAAGTGCACGGCCGCAACGCGCGTGGCATATCTGCTCCGCGTGGTCGATGCGGAATAGCGTCCCACGCCAGCTATTCTGTGCGACGTTGACGGTATTCCCGCGCTGATGGCGTACGGGCTGGAAAATATACCCCGTGCGCTGCTAGAATGTGAAGTTCGCGTCCATACGGCGGTGTGTGGGCGATAAGCACAAGAAAGGGTTGTCATGGCTTCTCAACATCCGGATATCGAGAAGGTTCTGTTTACGCAGGAGGATATCGACGGTATCGTCTCTCGCCTAGGCGAGCAGATTACTCGCGACTACGCGGGTAAGGATCTGGTGCTGATTGCGGTCCTGCGCGGCGCCGTGGTCTTTATGGGCGACCTGATGCGCAAGATCGAGCTGCCGACCAACATCGATTTCATGGCCGTTTCGAGCTATGGCGACGGTGTGAAGTCCTCGGGCATCGTGCGTATCATTAAGGACCTGGATATCGACATCCGCGGTCGCGACGTGCTGATCGTCGAGGACATTCTGGACTCGGGCCTGACGCTCAAGTATCTGATGAAGAACCTCGAGAGCCGCAAGCCCGCTTCGCTGGAGGTTGCCGCCTTCCTGTGGAAGGACGTTGAGGACCGTACCTCGGCCGTCACGCCCAAGTATGTTGGAACCCATTGCCCCGATGCCTTTGTGGTGGGCTACGGCCTCGACTATGCCGAGCGCTATCGTAACCTTCCGTATCTGGGCATTTTGAAACCGGAGGTTTATTCGTAAGATGCCCGACGACCGTAACGATAACAATTCCCAGACTCCCCGGGAGCCTAAGATCCCGGGGATGCCCGGAGGCAAGAAGCCCACGCGTACGGGCTGGCTGTATTTTATTTTGGCTTGCGCGCTTCTGGGCTACGCCTTCTTTAACATGGGCTCCGGCTTTGCCAATTCCAGCAATACCGTAAAGCTCGCGACGAGCGAGATGGTTAACGCCATTAAGCAGGATCGCGTCGAAGATTTGACCTATACGGTTCAAGACGGAAGCGTGGCGGGTCATTACTGGAAGACGAAAAAGGACAAGGGTGACACGAGCGAGCTCAAGAGCTTCTCCTCGACCTATGTCGGCTCCGATTCGCTTGCCGAGCTTATGGCGGAGCACCCCGATACCAAGTACATCGTCAACACCAATGACCCCGATTTTTGGGGCGACTTGGCGATGAGCGTGCTTCCGACGATCGCCCTGATCGCCATCATGTTCTACTTTATGCGCCAGATGATGGGCGCCAACAACAGGAACATGCAGTTTGGCAAGACCAACGCCAAGACCAACGAGGCAACGCGCCCCAAGGTCAAGTTTGAGGATGTTGCCGGTGTGGACGAGGCAGTCGAGGAGCTCGAGGAGATTCGCGACTTTTTGAGCGATCCGGACCGCTATCGCAAGCTGGGCGCCAAGATTCCGCGCGGCGTGTTGCTGGTTGGCCCTCCGGGTACCGGTAAAACCCTGCTGGCCAAGGCCGTCGCCGGCGAGGCGGGTGTGCCGTTCTTTAGCATCTCGGGTTCCGACTTTGTCGAGATGTTCGTGGGTGTCGGCGCCAGCCGCGTGCGCGACCTTTTTAAGGAGGCCAAGTCTCAGGCTCCGTCAATCATCTTTATTGACGAGATCGATGCCGTGGGACGTCAGCGCGGAGCTGGCTTGGGCGGCGGCCACGACGAGCGCGAGCAAACGCTCAACCAGCTGCTGGTCGAGATGGACGGTTTTGAGGAAAGCGAGTCGGTCATCCTGATCGCCGCGACCAACCGTCCTGACATCCTGGATCCGGCATTGCTGCGTCCCGGTCGTTTTGACCGTCAGGTTACGGTCGACCGTCCGGATGTGAAGGGCCGCGAGCAGATCTTGCGCGTGCATGCCGAGAACAAGCCGATGGACGAGGACGTGAAGTTTGAGAAGCTCGCCCAGATGACCGTTGGCTTTACTGGTGCCGATTTGGCGAACCTGCTCAACGAGTCTGCGCTGCTGGCCGCTCGCCGTCATCGTTCCGTGATCTCGATGGACGAGGTCGAGGAGTCGATGGAGCGCGTGATTGCCGGACCGCAACGCAAGGGTCGCGTGATGACCGAAGCCGAGCGCACCACGATTGCCTACCACGAGAGCGGCCACGCTTTGGTGGGCCACATCCTGGAGCACTCCGATCCGGTTCATAAGATCTCGATCGTCAGCCGCGGTCAGGCCCTGGGCTACACACTGCAGCTTCCGCAGGAGGATCACTTCCTCAAGACCAAGAACGAGATGCTCGACGAGCTCGCCGTGTTCTTGGGCGGTCGCGTTGCCGAGGAGCTCATGTGCGATGACATCACGTCGGGCGCGAGCAACGACCTGGAGCGCGCGACCAAGATGGCGCGCGAGATGGTCACGCGCCTGGGTATGAGCGAGGAGCTGGGCACTCAGGTCTTTGGCGAGGCGCAGCATCAGGTATTCCTGGGCCGCGACTATGCCGATCATCAGGATTACTCCGAGGAGACGGCGCGCCGCATTGATATCGAGGTTCAGCGCATCATGCGCGAGGCCCATCGTCGTGCTGTTGAGATCTTGGATGCCCGTCGCGATCAGCTCGATCTGATGGCGAAGGTGCTGCTTGAGCGCGAGACTGTCGAGGGCGATGCCGTGAATGCCCTGCTCGCTAACGAGTGGGACGCCTATCTTGAGCGCGAGGGCGATATCCTGGCGGCCAAGGAGGAGCGCAATGCCAAGGCGGCCGGCATGCCGACCAAGAAGCGCGCGCCTCGTATGAGCGAGGAGGAGCTGGCGGCTGATGCCGCGGCCTTTGCGCAGGCGGCCATGCAGGAGGATGCCGAAGCCGCATCCGATGATGCCGGAGATGACCATGCCGTCGTCGATGCCGACACCGACACCGAAGCCGACAAATAGTCTTTGTGGCGAAAGCCTCCGCGGGGAAACCTGCGGAGGCTTTTTGCATCTGTTGATTGGGGACAGACTTAAATTGAGCGTTTTCACGCATTTAAGTCTGTCCCCAATCAACATTGCTGCGGCACTTTGCTCAACTAAAGCGTACAATACCGCCTATGCGAAAGGGGAACAGATGATTAACGAAACTATGTATGCTCGCGGTGCGGAAAGCTCCATCATCCGCGAGATCTTTAGCTATGGTCTTGAGCGCAAGGCACAGATCGGTGCGGAAAACGTATTCGATTTTTCGCTGGGCAACCCGAGTGTTCCGGCGCCAGCTGCCGTGGCTGAGTCCATTAAGAAGGCCTTGGAACTGCCGAGCGACCAGCTGCATGGATACACGCCTGCACCGGGTCTGCCGCAGTGCCGTACCGCCGTGGCCGAATCGCTCAACCGCCGCTTTGGCACGAGCTATGAGGGCAAGGATGTCTTTATGACGGTGGGTGCGGCGGCTTCGCTCACCTGTACGCTCAACGCGATTACCAATCCGGGCGACGAGGTCATCGTTATCGCTCCGTACTTCCCGGAGTATCGTGTGTGGATTGAGAAGGCCGGCTGTACGTGTGTCGAGGCGCTCGCCGATGAAGATACGTTCCAGCTGAGCGTGGACAATGTGCTCAAGGCGATTACCGATAAGACGACTGCCGTCATCATCGACTCGCCCAACAATCCGACTGGTGCCGTATATACACGCGACACGCTGACGCGACTGGCCAATGTTCTGCGCGAGGCCAACGCTCAGCGCGATCCCGAGAATCCGATTATGCTCATCTCGGATGAGCCGTACCGCGAAATCGTGTACGGTGCCGAGGTGCCTTGGGTGCCCTCGATTTACGAGCACGCCGTCGTGTGCTATTCGTACTCCAAGTCGCTGTCGCTGCCGGGCGAGCGCGTGGGCTGGATTTTGGTTCCCAACACCAACCCGCAGGCGGCGCGTCTGATGCCGGCTGTTGCGGGTGCCGCCCGTACGCTGGGCTTTGTGTGCGCACCGGCGCTCTTCCAGCGTGTGATCATCGACTGTATCGATGAGCCGAGTGATGTCGAGGCCTATGCGCGCAACCGCACGGCGCTCACCGACGCACTAGCGGAGTACGGCTACACCTATGTCGAGCCGGAAGGCGCGTTCTACCTGTGGGTGAAAGCGCTGGAGCCCGATGCGAATGCGTTCTGCGCGCGCGCGAAGAAGTACGAACTGCTCGCGGTTCCCTCGGACAGCTTTGGCATGCCGGGCTGGTTCCGCTTGGGATACTGCGTGAGCTACGAGACCATCGTCAATTCATTGCCTGCCTGGAAGCAACTGGCCGACGAATATCTTCGAAAGTAAAGCGCTCTGCTTACAATGTTTTACGTGAAACGGGGTTTGGTGTTAAGCCGGACCCCGTTGTCATGGACGTTGTGTCTTTGGGATGGAGTGGTTTTACGACTATCGAAGGCTATGCGTACAATGAATATAAGCGACGGCCGTGCCAGATAAGGAGACCTGATGCCCTACCTGCTTTCTTGTGACATTCATACCCATACGATGTTCTCTGCGCATGCATATTCGACCATTGAGGAGAATGTGTACTGGGCGGCAGAGCGTGGCCTGCAGGTACTCGGATCTGCCGACCATTTGAGCTCCATGGTTACGGCTTGCCCCAATGACCTGCGCAGTTACCAGTTCTTTATCAACCAGGATATCTGGCCGCGCATTTGGAGCGGCGTGCTGGTGCTGCGTGGTGCCGAGGCCGATATCGTTTCGCTGGACGGAAGCCTGTTTGGCGAGGACACTCCTGTCACGCTCGATATTGCCGGCGATTCGTATAGTCGTGAGCATTCACTGTTCGATTTGGTTACGCGTAATTTGGATTATTTGGTTGCAAGCGTGCATAATCCGCAGATTGCTGAGGGCGCGACGCTGGCCCAGGCGACCGAGATGTATATCAACGCCTTGGAACACCCCAAGGTGTTCATGCTGGGCCACACGGGTCGCTCGGGCGTGCCGTTCGATATCGATGAGGTGCTGCTGGCGGCCAAGGCCAAGCACAAGATAATCGAGATCAACAACCATAGTCTTGAGCATGGTACCGATGCCGAGCATTGGGGCGCTTGTCGCAAGATTGCCGAGCGCTGCGCCGAACTGGGCGTGGGGATTGGCGTCTCGACCGACGCGCACATTGGTATGGCAATTGGCAAGCTCGACCAGGCGCGCAAGATGCTCGATGAGATTCACTTCCCGCTGGATCTGATCGTGACGCGCGACCGCGAGACGCTGCTGCGCGAGATGGCGGCAGCCGGCGTGTGTGACCTGCGCAAGAGCATGTAACGGGCTCATATATCCAACGAAAGGGGGCGGTCCAGACGGGCCGCCCTTTTCTTATGCCTGTAGGGTTTGGGATATGGTCAGAAATCTGCCAAGGCGGCTTAGCGGCGCTCGAGGACCGCGACGGTCTCGGTGTGGTCGGTATGGGGGAACATGTCGACTGGCGTGATCTTGAGCAGGCGATAGCCTCCGTCGAGGAGCTGGAGCAGGTCGCGCTCTTGGGTCACGGGGTTGCAGCTGATATAGGTGATGCGGCGCGGCTTGAGCGCGCAGGCGGCCTCGAGGAACTCTGGTGTGGAGCCGGCGCGTGGCGGGTCGATGGAGAGAACGTCAACGCGCTCGTTGTTATCGGCGGCGTCCAGGATGTAGTCGGTGGCATCGTCGGCCATAAACCAGGCGCTGCGGGTAAGGCCGTTGAGCTCGGCATTGCGACGTGCGTCGGCAATGCCCGCCGGGTTGCGCTCCACGCCGAGCAGCATAATGCCGACGCCCCTGTCCTGGGCATCCTTCGCGGCGCACAGACCGATGGTGCCGCTGCCGCAGTAGGCATCCATAAGCACATCGCCCTGGCGCAGGTCCATGCCGTCAATCGCGAGCTGATAGAGCAGCTCGGTCTGCTGCGGATTGGTCTGATAGAACGCGGTAGGGGAGATATCGAATTCGCAACCGAGCAGCTGGTCGCGCATGCACTCGGCGCCATAGACGATACGAGTCTCCTCACCCAAGATGGCGTTACCGGGACGGCCGTTGATATTTTGGGCAACGGTGACGATATGCGGATCGAGTGCCGCGACGGCCTCAAAGAACTCCTGTGCATGCGGTAAGTCACGCTGGGCGGTCACGAGCGTAACCATGACCTGGTCGGTACGCCAACCGCAGCGGACGACGGCATAGCGAAGCAAACCAAGATGCTTGTCCTCATTAAAGGCGGGAATATGCAGCCGCTCAGCTTCGCGCGCGATGCCGTTGAGAATCTGACGGGCACCTGGCGCCTCGACAGGACACTCGGGTACGGCAACGATCTTGTGCGTGCCACGCTCAAAGAAACCGCAACGGACAGCGCCCTCCTTACCGGGAGCAAAGGGAGTGGCAGCCTTATGACGAAAGCCACGCGGCGCAGGATACTTACCCGGGTCGCCCAGGGTAACACCCATACCGCGAATGGGATCAACGGCAATACCCTCGCGCTCGCAGAGCTCAGCAAACAGCTCTTCCATAGCAGCCTGCTTGGCCGCCAGCTGCTTCTTATAAGGACGATTGATCGCCGTGCATCCACCACAAGCCCGCATGATGGAACAAGGCGACTTGGGATCCACGGCCTTTCGCGCAGGCGAAACCGAATCTTTATGTGGGCGCTTGGTGCGAGTCTGAGATGCCTTGTCCTCGCTCCGACGAGAGCCGGGACGCTTGGCCTTAGTCTTGCCCTTCGCATCCTGAGACGACTTGGATTTCTTAAAAGATTTTTTCTCCTCCGACCCTTCAGTCGCTTCGATCAAAGCACGACGAGCCCTACGCTCCGCACGAGATTCTGCCATGAATTAACCCCACTATTAAAGAAAAAGAAAAGTCCGAAGCAATTGTACCGTGCATTCAACGTGCCCGTTTGGAGAGGAGGCTATTTAAGGTTCCGGGCGCCACTCAGCCGGGTGCTCCAACCTAGTGCTCCATGCGTGCTTTCCGTCTTGCGCAGGACTGTAGAGCAGGAAACTTAATTATGCGCCGCTCCCCGTCCGTGCCTGGCAAATCCTCCCTTGTACTCTATCAAGGTAAAGTGTATGATGCTGAACGTTACATGATTCACTTTACCTAACTAAAGTGCCATCAAGGGGGAATACCATGAATACCGATATGTCTCGTCGTCAGTTTGTTGGTCTAGCCGGCTCGTTTGCCACGGTGCTTGGCCTTGGTCTTGTCGGTTGTGGCGGCGGTGCCGGCAAGGGCTCTGCTGCCGGCTCTGCTGCGGCCAAGGATACGAAGGGTGCCGCGGAGTCCAAGAAGCTCGTCGTGGGCTTTGACAAGTCCTATCCTCCGTATGGCTTTGTGGGCGACGATGGCGAGTACACCGGCTTTGACCTCGACCTTGCCAAGGCCGTTGCCGATAAGCAAGGCTGGGAGGTCAAATACGAGGCTATCGACTGGGATGCCAAGGACACGCTGCTCAACTCGGGTGCCATCAACTGCATCTGGAACGGCTTTACCATGGAGGGCCGCGAGGACGACTACACGTTCTCCGAGTCTTACATGCTCAACGAGCAGGTGCTCGTGGTCAAGAAGGACGCGGGTATCAAGAGCTGGGACGATCTTGCCGGCAAGACCGTGATTACCCAGACTGATTCCGCCGCACAGGACGTGCTCGAGGGCGACCAGAAGGATCTGGCCGCGACGTTTGCCACGCTCGATACCATCGGTGAGTACAACACGGCGTTTATGCAGCTCGAGAGTGGTGCAGTCGATGCCGTTGCCTGTGACCTCTCGATCGCTCAGTATCAGCTTGCCGCCAAGCCCGATGCCTATACGCAGCTCGACAAGCCGTTGTCCAGCGAGCACTACGCCGTTGGCTTTAAGAAGGGCGACACCAAGTCGGCCGATGCCGTGACCGAGTCGCTCAAGGCGCTCTATGAGGACGGCACGGTCAAGGACCTGTGCGATAAGTACGCAAGCTATGGTCTGTCCTTCGACAACTGGGTTCTCAAATAGCGGCTTTCCCAGGCACCCGATTTTGCCGTTCAAACCGTCGCTTGCGTACATTTAGTACGCGGCGCTCCTCTTTCACGGCAAACTCGGGCACCTGGAAAACCCGCTTTAGCATTGGGTTCGCTGTTCCGTTACTGTGAAAGAGAGCTTGGGTTGTCTATTCAGGTCATGATGCAGATGCTTGGCCAGGGATTCTTGGTCAGTTTGCAGCTGTTTGTGCTGACGCTGCTGGGGTCGATTCCGCTGGGAATCCCCGTGGCGTTTATGCGCATGAGCAAAATTGCGCCGCTTCGCTGGATTGCGCGCATCTACATTTCGGTCATGCGCGGTACGCCGCTCATGTTGCAGATGTTTGCCATCTACTTTGCCCCGTACTACGTGTTTGGCATTTCGCTCACGCCCGATTCCAAGTGGACGGCGTGCGTCGTGGCGTTCATCATCAACTACGCCGGTTACTTTGCCGAGATCTATCGCTCGGGCCTGCAGTCCATTCCGCGCGGTCAATACGAAGCTGCCGAGGTGCTGGGCTACTCGCGCATGCAGACGTTTCTGTATATCGTGATGCCGCAGGTCGCCAAGCGCATTTTGCCGGCGATGGGCAACGAGATCATCACACTGGTCAAGGACACGTCGCTGGCGTTCGCCATCGGCGTGGGCGAGATGTTCTCGACGGCCAAGGCGCTGGTCGCCTCGCAGGTGAGCATGGTACCGTTTGCAATTGCGGCGCTGATCTACTGGGTCTTTAACTTTGTGGTCGAGATGCTGCTGGGCGCCGCCGAAAAGAAGCTGGACTATTACCATGACTAACTCAGTGATGAAGATCGAAAACGCGCGCAAGGCGTTTGGCGGCAATGAGGTGCTCAAGGATATCTCGCTCGAGATAAAGCGCGGCGAGGTCGTGGCGATTATCGGGCCTTCAGGCGGCGGTAAGTCCACGCTGCTGCGCTGTGCCACGCTGCTCGAGACGCTCGATGGTGGCTCGCTCTCGTTTGGCGGCCTTGCCGTCGCGACGGACGCGGGTTCGGGCGCGGTGTACGCAAAGGGCGATGTACCTAAACAGGCGCGCTCGCGGTTTGGTCTGGTGTTTCAGAACTACAATCTGTTCCCGCACTATACCGTGATGAAAAACATCACCGACGCTCCGATCCGCGTGCTCAAGCGCCCGCGCGAGCAGGCCGAAGCACGTGCGCGTGAACTGATCGCGCAGATGGGGCTTACGGGCAACGAGAACAAGGTGCCCTGCGAGCTTTCGGGCGGTCAGCAACAGCGTGTGAGTATCGCCCGCGCCTTGGCGCTCGACCCGGAGATCTTGTTCTTTGACGAGCCGACCTCGGCGCTCGATCCCGAGCTAACGGCCGAGGTGCTGCGCGTCATTAAGGACCTCGCTGCGCAGAATATGACGATGGTGATCGTGACCCATGCGATGCAGTTTGCGCGCGATGTTGCCGACCGCGTGGTCTTTATGGACGGCGGTCGTATTGTCGAGGAGGGACCTGCCGAGCAGGTCATCGACCATCCGCGCGAGCAGCGCACGCGTGAGTTCTTGAGCCGCATCGAGGGATAGGCTCAGGTATTTACTCAACTATTAATTGAGGCGAAGCCGCCGCAGGTCTTACGGTCTGTGGCGGCTTTTTGTTTGCGTCGACGGGGTTCAATAATCGACTCACAAGCTTGTCTCTTCCTCTCGCCGCCTGTATTCATACGTGCGCCGAAAGGTATGCATGGACAGCCGCCCGTGAGGGTAGGGTGGTGGCATAGGACATTTGGAGGGTGAGTCGGCTCGGCTGCCGACCATGCTGCTCCTGGGACGGCACCGACCGCGAACCCTCCCCGTTGGCGTCGCGCATTGCGCGCGGCCCTGCAAGGAGGTCATCATGGGTGCTCCCAAGACCGGTAACGTAAGGAACGTGGTGCTCGTAGGCCAAGGCGGGGTGGGCAAGACTTCACTCGCCGAGGCCATGCTCCACCTTTCCGGCAAGACCGCCCGCCTGGGCGGCCACGACGGCACCAAGCCCACGCTCGACTATGACCCCGAAGAGGTCAAGCGTGCATTTTCCATCTCGACGACCATTGCGCCGATCGACTGGAAGGGCGCGCGCATCAACGTGCTCGATGCCCCGTGCTATCCCGATTTTATCGGCGACGCCTATGCCGCGATGAGCGTCTGCGAGACGGCTCTGTTTGTGGTCGACGCCGAGGCCGGCCCGCAGCCGACGACGGTTAAGCTTTGGTACGCCGCCGAGGACTTGCGCCTGGCGCGTGCGGTATTCGTAAACCGCCTGTCGCGTCCCGAGGCCAGCTTTGCGTCCACTATGGAACTGCTGCAGGAGCGCTTTGGTACACGCTTGGGTGCCGTGACCCTGGGCTGGGGCGAGGGCGAGGACTTTGACGGCATCATCGACCTGGTGCGCATGAAGGCGCGCCATTGCAACGGCGCCGAAGCCGTTGAGTCGGAGATCCCCGAGGAGTATCGTGCCCAGGCCGAGGAGGCCCATGACCATCTGTGCGAGTTGGTGGCCGAGGCCGACGATGAGCTGATGATGAAATACCTGGAAGGCGAGGAGACGCTGACGCAGGAAGAGCTCGAGGGCCTGCTGTCGAAGGCGATTGCCGAGCGCATTTTTGTGCCGGTCTTTGCGGGCGATTGCATTAAGGAGCAGGGCGTCAACTCGCTGATGGACGACATCGCCACGTACTTCCCGGCGCCGACCGACTACGGCGAGATGCCGCTCATCGACGGCGACTCGCTCAAGATCTCGAGTGACGATGACCGTCCGGTGGCGTTTGTGTTTAAGACGCTGGCCGACCCGCAGCAGGGTCGCATCAGCTTTATCAAGGTGCTGACGGGTACGCTTGAGCCGGGCCTTGAGCTGATCAATGCGCGCACGCGCAAGGGCGAGCGTCTGGCTCACCTGTATGTGATGTGCGGTCGTGACATGACCGAGGTCGGCCACGCCTATGCCGGCGATATCATCGTGGCGCCCAAGTTGGCGGCAGAGACGGGTGACACGCTCTCCATTACCGGTAAGGTCGAGGCGGCGGCGTTTAAGTTCCCCAACTCGCAGTACCGCATTGCCATCGAGGCCGAGAACCGCGGCGACGAAGAGAAGCTCTACACGTTTATCGAGAAGGCGTGCAAGGCCGATCCGACCATGAGCATCGATCGTGACGAGGAGACGGGCCAGACTATCATCTCCGCCGTGGGTGAGGCACAGGTTTCGGTGCTGCTCAACCGTTTGGAGGATCGCACCAAGGTCGTGGCCAAAAGCGTGCCGATCCGCATTCCGTATCGCGAGACCATCCGCCGCACGGCGAGTGCCCAGGGCCGCCACAAGAAGCAGACTGGCGGTGCCGGTCAGTATGGCGACTGCTGGCTGCGCGTTGAGCCGCTCATTGGGCCCGACGGCACGAGCGATGGCTATGAGTTTGTGGACGAGGTCGTAGGTGGCCGTATTCCGCGCTCGCTGATCCCCGCCGTGGACAAGGGTGTCCAGGAGACTATGAAGGACGGCATCATTGCCGGCTACCCGCTCACGGGCATTCGCGTTGCTGTGTACGACGGCTCGTATCACAGCGTCGACTCCAACGAGATGGCGTTCCGCGCGGCGGCTCGCATCGGCCTGCGAAAGGCATGCGCCGATGCCGATCCGGTGGTACTGGAGCCCATCGAGGAAATCACGGTGACTATCCCCGAGAGCTACGCCGGCGCCGTGATGGGCGACATCTCGGCCTCGCGCGGTCGCGTGACAGGCATGGAGACCGACGAGCGCGGCGATACCGTGGTCATTGCCCAGGCGCCGCTGGCCGAGCTGACGGATTACTCGACGCGTCTGCGCTCTATCACGCGCGGCACGGGCGACTTTACCATGGAGCCCGCAGGCTATGAGCAGGTGCCTTATGACGTTCAGGCCAAACTGGTCGAGCGCTATGAGGAGGGCCGCGCTAAGTAGCGTGTGGTTTTGCCTGCGCCACGCATGTCGATGTACGGGCCGCTCTGGGTAATCCGGAGCGGCCTTATTTGATCCCTTGGGGACGGAGGAAAACGGATCATTTTTTGGGTTACGGGCGGCGCGGTCGGCACTAGTCTCCGGATGCCTGGTTGCGGCCGGTGGCGTAGTCGATCTGCACATGCGGCTGCAAGTTGTAGCAGTACACGTGAAAGCACAGCATTTTGCCGTGGTCCTCGACCGATTGTGCCTCGAGGCGGACGCCGCGGCAGACGAGTTCCTCTTCGTTGTACATGGGGGTGACGCGGTAGAGCACGTGGTTGCCCGTGTCGCGGACGTAGTCGAGGATCTGCTCTTCAAACGGCAGCATGCCCGTCTCGTTGAGATAGCGCGTGCCGGTGAGGAGATTCTTGCGGTTGGCGTTTTCGCCGCAGAGTGACCAGGCGATGAGGTGGCAGCGGTTGTAGAGGCTCTGGCCTGGAATAAAGTCGTAGCGCTGCTGGTGCCAACCGGCAGGATGGATACGCGAGATATCGCCGCGCTTGCCCTGACCGAGCGATTCGGGGCCCACGCAGGCGAGCGCCTTGCGAGTGCGGCCCAGGCTGTCGAGCTTGGAGAATTTCTTAAAGCAGCCCTCTTCGGTGGCACGATCGTATTCATCGAGTGTGAATGACGGCGTGCCGAGCGGGTGCGTGCTGTCGGCGCGAAGGGCAACGTAGGGGTTGCCGGCGTAGTCGGGAATGCTGCTGAGATAAACACCGCGGGCGCGGTTGAGGTCGGGGTTTTCCACCTCGTCGATGGGGGCGGCGGCGCTGTCTGTGGAAGCGTCGTCGGTGTCGCTTGCGGCGGAATCGGGGCCATCGCCAGAGTCTTGGCTATTTTGAGAGTCCTCGGAGCTCGCTGTTCCCGATTCGAGCCGGGCAACCAGGTCCGCCTCGTCGTCGGTGCGGCTGGGACTCTCGTTTTGCTTCTCGGCCAGAGCCGCCGCCTGCTCATCACTTTGCGGCGACAGCAACTTGGGCGCCCCATCGAGCGATCCCGTAAACAGCGCAAACCCCAGCACCACGGCGGTGCCGATGGAAAGTGCTTGCTTGTAGGCGGACTTGCGCGACATTGAGGCTCCTGGATGGACGGTTGGGAATCTACCAGTCTAGCAGGAGCCGGCAGAGGCCGTTCTGTCGAACAAATACTTAAGATTTGGGACAAACGCTACTGGTTCATTTGCTTCATATTTGACGTATGGCTAGATCGAGGTGGAGTCGAGCCAGTTGAGCTTGCACTCGAGAATGCGCTGCTCGCCGGGTTGGCTGCTGCCATCAAGCAAGGCGAGCAGCATCTCGGCCGCCTCCCTGCCTTCCTGGTCGACGGGCTCGATGATCGTGGAGACGGTCGGCGTGGTGAGGTTGGTCCAGTCTTCGCAGTTGAGTCCCAAAAGACCTATTTGCTGCGGAAGTAGATGGGCCATGGGTTGGAGGGCCTTGTAGACACGGGGAAGCGCCCATTGGTTTTGTACGAAGATGAGCGTGCGCTTGGCGGGGTTGAACTTGTATTTAAAGTATTCGGTAAGCTCGTTGATTGACGGCTTGTTGTGATCGATGGGGATGGCTTTGTAGAGCTGCCCATTCGCGGCCAATGCCTCGGCATATCCCTGAAAACGTTCCATGCGAGTGCGCATTTCGGTCATGTTGGCGGCGATGGAAAAGAAGTCTTCGTAGCCGGCGTCGAGAAGCGCCTGCGTGGCATTGTACACGCCGTCGTAGAGGTTGGTTTTGATCCAGCTGGTGCCTGGGCTGTAGATGGCCGCGTCAAAAAAGACGACGGGCTTGCCGGCGCGCTTGATGCGGTCGTGGACTGCCTTGAAATTTGCCGTGGGCTGGATGATAAAACCATCGACGCCCAGTGAGAGCATTTTGTCGACATACATGAGCTCGGTCTCGGGGTTAAAGTTGCTCGTGCAAACGACCGTCTGGTGGCCCGCGGGGAGCATGACCTGCTCCATGCCGTTGAGGACGAGGCCCGCCCATTTGTTGGTGTTATCCAAGATGATGATGGCGATGACGTGGGTCTGCTTGCCGGTGAGCGTTTGCGCTTGGGCGTTGGGAACGTATCCGAGTTCCTTGATGACGCGCGCAATCTTTGCCTGCGTCTTCTCGCTAAGCTTTTCTCGTTTGTCGTTGAGGTAATACGAGACGCTTGCCGTCGAGGTTCCCGCCTCTCGAGCGACGTCTGCGATCGTAACGCGCTGTTTTGCCACAGCGACTCCTTCCGACAGATGAGCATTTTCCAACATGATGACTTTGAGTCTTGGTGAGGGATGCGCTTTGGTGAGCGACTTTTTCCTTTCATATGAGTATGCAACAAATGCGGTATATGGGTGGGGTCGAAATTTGTGACCGGCATGCGCATCTGCCGTCTACCGAGAAAATCAAATACTTCTTGACTTTTGAAATCGAGGGTAAAATCGCAGGATTCATTTTTGGTTAAACGCATAACTAAATAGCGTAACCAACGCTCTGACCTGCGCGTTTACCGAAATAAACTGGCATTAAGAAAAACGAGCACCTATATTGGTCTTGTCGAAAAGACAGCAAGTCCAAACGGCAGGGGATGCTCCGGAGGCCTCCGCAAACGGTGTCTTGCGCACGCAACTCTATGAAAAGAGGGAAGCAATGAAGATCGTAGGCGTTGCCGCCTGTACCGTGGGTATCGCCCACACGTATATGGCCCAGAAGGCGATTCAGGATGAATGCGCCGCTCGTGGCATCGAGTGCAAAGTCGAGGCTCAGGGTGGTCTGGGTATCGAGAATGAGCTCACGCAGGAAGACGTTGATTCCGCCGACCTGGTGCTCGAGTCCGTCGACGTGGGTGTCGAGAACGAGGACCGTTTTGAGCAGAAGATGGCCGAGGGCAAGTTCCTCAAGGTCGGCACCTCGGATGTAATCGCCGATCCGGTAAAGATTATCGACCAGGCTGTCGAGATCATCAAGGCGACGGGCGGTGCCGTTGACGCGTCCAAGGCCGAGGCCAAGGCAGAGAAGAAGGCCGTCTCCGCTGCCCCGCAGGCCCCGACACCGGCGTCCAAGCAGTCCATCTTTGCCGACCCTGGCAAGACGCTGCTCAATGCATTCAATACCGGCGTTTCCTATTTTATCCCCATCGTCGTTATCGGTGGCGTGTTCCTCGCCTTCTCGTTGGCATCCGGTACTGCCGGTGCTAGCGGCATGGAGGTCACCAACCCGTTGATGGTGAGCCTTAACACTATCGGCATGGCCGGCATCTCTATGATGATTCCGGTGCTTGCGGCATACATCGCCTACTCGATGGCCGGTAAGCCCGCACTTGCCCCCGGCTTCGTCCTGGGCTACTTGGTTAACAACGCCGTCGTCACCCCGAGCGGCAACAGCGTTTCGACCGGCTTCTTGGGCGCCATGATCATGGCTGTCATCTGCGGTTACTTTGTCCGCTGGATGAAGACCTGGAAGGTCAACAACACCATCCAGACCATCATGCCCATTCTGATCATCCCGATTCTGACCTCGCTCGTCCTGGGCATGGCTTACATCTACATCCTGGCCACGCCGCTTGGCTTTGTGATGGATTGGCTCACCAGCGTGCTCGGCAGCCTGCAGGGCGGCTCCGCCGTCGTCCTGGGCCTGGTCATTGGCGTTATGACCGCTTTCGATATGGGTGGCCCCATCAACAAGACCGCTTCGACCTTTACCATGGCCATCATGGCCTCCGGCATCTACGGCCCCAACGGTATGTTCCGCGTCGCCGTCGCCATTCCCCCGATTGCTTGCGGCCTCGCTGCGCTCATCGCCAAGAACAAGTTCGATGACGCTGACCGTCAGATGGGCATCTCTGCGCTGTTCATGGGCTGCATCGGTATTACCGAGGGCGCTATTCCCTTCGCGGTCAAGGATCTTGGCCACACCCTGCCCGGCATTTGCATCGGCTCTGCCGTGGGCGCGGCGCTTGCCGCCTTCCAGGGCATCGACTGCTATGTTCCGCATGGTGGCTTTATTGTCGCCCTGGCCACCAACAACGTCGCGCTGTTCTGCCTGGACATCGTGATTGGCTCCTTGGTCGCCGCTGCAATCCTGATTGCCATGAAGCCCACGCTCGATAAGCAGGCCAAGTAAACCTTTAAGGACTCCGGTTGTGCGGAGGGATGGATTTGACTCCGCACAACCGCCCCTACACAACAAAATCCATCCGCACTGATAGGGCCCACATCTGGGTCCCAGGGAACTTTTGTCAAAAATCCTCTGGAGAAGGAGAACAAAATGTCCAACCTCACCATCCGCCAGGCCGTTCAGGGCATGCTCAAGCTGCAGGACAGCGGCGATCACGCAACCATGGTCGGCATTGGCCCCATGAGCCCCAACCTGATTCAGGCCGTGTTCGAGCTTGCCAAGGACGAGGATTTCCCGCCCATGTTTATCGCTAGCCGCAACCAGGTCGATATGGACGAGATGGGCGCCGGCTACGTCAACGGTTGGGACCAGACGCGCTTTGCCGCCGACATTAAGAAGGTTGCCGACGAGGTGGGCTATACCGGTCCGTACTACCTGTGCCGCGATCACGGCGGTCCGTGGCAGCGCGACGAGGAGCGTAACGCCCACCTGCCCGAGGACGAGGCCATGGAGCTCGCCCGCAAGTCCTTTGTCGCCGACATGGAGGCAGGCTTTGACCTGCTGATGGTCGACCCCACCAAGGACCCCTATCAGATCGGCAAGGTTATTCCGCTCGACGTGGTGCTTCGCCGCACGATCGATCTTATCGACTATCTTGAGCAGTACCGTCGCGAGCATAACCTGCCCGAGGTTGCCTATGAGGTCGGTACCGAGGAGACCAATGGCGGCCTGACCTCCACCGACAAGTACGAGGAGTTCATTTCTCAGCTGCAGCCCGAGCTCGAGAAGCGCGGCTGCCCCATGCCCACCTTTATCGTCGGCCAGACCGGTACGCTCACCCGTTGGACCGAGCAGGTCGGTCATTACAACTTTAAGAATGCCCGCGAGCTCGCCGACATGGCCAAGCGCTACGGCGTGGGCCTGAAGGAGCACAACGCCGACTACCTGGACGACGCGACGCTGCTCGAGCACATCCCGGCACACGTGACCGCTTCCAATGTCGCCCCTCAGTACGGCACCGAGGAGACCCGCGCTTACCTCAAGCTCTGCGCTACCGAGCAGATTCTGGTCGACAACGGCCTGTGCGACGATCCCTCCGATCTGTATCACACGCTGCTGGTCAAGGCCATCAAGACCGAGCGCTGGCGCAAGTGGATGACCGGCGACGATGTCAACCTGCAGGTTGACGACATTCTGGCCGACGACGAGCTCAGCCTGAAGATTCTGGATGTCTCCGGCCACTACGCGTTCAACGATCCTGAGGTCAAGGAGCAGGTCGAGAAGCTCTATCGCAACCTCGCTGCCCAGGACATTGACGGCAAGCGCTTTGTGATCGAGCACATCAAGCGCCCGATCAAGCAGTACGTCGTCGGTCTTAACCTCAAGGGCGTTACGAGCCGCATCGAGAAGGCTCTCTAAGTAGCTTTTCCTACACGACGCCGGGCCTGGGGCATGTCCCAGCTGCAGGCCCGGCACATAGGACAAAGGGACATCCCCTTTGTCCTATTTTTTGAGTTTTGGATTCCTTAGAAGGAGTTTGCACCATGAAGTTCTTTATCGATACCGCCAACCTTGACGAGATCGCCGAGGCCAAGAGCTGGGGCTGCCTTGCCGGCGTCACCACCAACCCGTCCCTGTACGCCAAGACCGGCGGCAAGCTCGCCGACTTTGAGCCCCATATGCTCAAGATTGCCGAGCTCTGCGAGGGCCTGCCCGTGTCTGCTGAGTCCACCGCGACCACTGCCGAGGGCATGATCGAGGAGGGCAAGCGTCTTGCCGCCCTGGCTCCCAACATCGTGGTCAAGCTTCCCGTGTGCGAGGCCGGCCTCGCCGCCTGCCGCGCCCTGGCCGATGCGGGCGTGCGCGTCAACATGACGCTTGTTTTCTCGCCGACGCAGGCCCTCATGGCCGCCAACGCCGGTGCCCGCTACATCAGCCCGTTTGTCGGCCGCTTTGACGACATCGCCGAGGACGGCATCTCGCAGCTCGACAATGTCGTGACATGCATCAAGAACTATGACTGGACCGGCAAGAACGTCGACGACACCGTCGAGATCATCACCGCTTCGGTCCGCACGCCCAACCACGTGACCCAGGCGGCTCTTCTTGGTGCCGACATCGCGACCGTGCCCATGGCCGCTCTCAAGAAGTGCCTGCATCACCCGCTGACCGACCAGGGCCTCGCCTCTTTTGAGGCTGACTGGCAGAAGGTCGTCGCTCAGGCTTAACGACCGGGTTGCCCTCGGCATCGCGCCATCCGGTGCCGGGGTTGTTCTCAAGAGAGGAATTCGTATGACCAACCAGGAGCTGGCGAAGGTCGCCAATGAGGTCAGGAAGGGTGTCGTGACTGCGGTTCACGCGGCCAAGTCGGGACATCCGGGTGGATCGCTCGGTGCAGCCGACATCATGACGTATCTGTACTTTGAGGAAATGAATATCGATCCTGCCGACCCTCACAAGGCCGATCGCGACCGCTTTGTGCTCTCCAAGGGTCACGCGGCGCCGGGCCTGTATTCGGTGTTGGCAAATCGCGGCTATTTTCCCGTCGAAGAGCTCGAGACGCTCCGCCATATTGGCAGCCGACTGCAGGGCCATCCCAACATGAACGATACCCCAGGCATCGATATGTCCACCGGCTCGCTCGGTCAGGGCATCTCTGCTGCAGTTGGAATGGCGCTTGCCGCTAAGCACTGGGGCGACAGCTACCGTGTCTACACGTTGCTGGGCGACGGTGAGTGCGAGGAAGGCCAGGTGTGGGAGGCGGCTATGTTTGCCGGCAACCATGCGCTCGACAATCTTGTTGCCGTCGTCGACCATAACGGCTTGCAGATTGACGGCACGATCGATGAAGTCAACTCGGCCATGCCGCTTGCCGACAAGTTCCGCGCCTTTAAGTGGCATGTGATAGAGCTAGCCGATGGCAACGACATGGCGCAGATTGAGGCGGCTTTCGCCGAAGCTCGCGAGGTGACCGGCGCGCCCGTCGCTATCATCGCCGAGACGGTGAAGGGCAAAGGCGTCTCCTTTATGGAGAACCAGGTTGGCTGGCATGGCAAGGCGCCCAATGACGAGCAGTTTGAGCAGGCCATGGCCGAGCTCGCGGCAGCAGGAGAGGAACTCTAATGGCAGAGGTCAAAAAAGTCGCCACGCGCGTAAGCTACGGCGAGGCACTCGTCGAGCTGGGCAATGAGCACGATGACTTTGTAGTGCTCGATGCCGACCTGGCTGCCGCTACGCAGACGGGTAAGTTTAAGACTGCCCATCCTGAGCGCTTTTACGATGCCGGCATCGCCGAGAGCAACCTGATGGGTCTTGCCGCCGGCATCGCGACCACGGGCCGCGTTGCTTTTGCGAGCACCTTTGCGATGTTTGCCGCCGGTCGCGCCTACGAGCAGGTCCGCAATTCCATTGGCTACCCGCACCTCAACGTCAAGATTGGCGCCACCCATGCCGGCATTTCGGTGGGCGAGGACGGCGCCACGCACCAGTGCTGCGAGGATATCGCACTCATGCGTACGATTCCGGGTATGACGGTGGTCGTTCCCGCCGACGATGTCGAGGCCCGCGCCTGTGTGCGCGCCGCCTATGAGTTTGAGGGGCCGGTCTACATACGCTTCGGCCGCCTGGCAACACCGGTCATCAACGATCACGAGGGCTACGAGTTCAAGATCGGCCGCGGTGTTGTTGTGCGGGAGGGCTCTGATGTCACGATCGTCGCGTGCGGTCTCATGGTCGCTGGGGCACTCGCTGCTGCCGAGGCGCTCGCTGCCGACGGCATCGATGCTGAGGTCATCAACATGCATACGATCAAACCGCTCGATGAGCGTTTGGTGGTTGCCAGCGCCAAGAAGACCGGTCGCGTGGTCACCGCCGAGGAGCATTCGATTATCGGTGGTCTTGGCGAGGCCGTTGCCTCGGTGCTCGCGGAGCAGCATCCAGTGCCGATGCGTCGCGTCGGCGTGCGCGATGTGTACGGCGAGTCCGGCCCTGCGGTCGATTTGCTGCATAAGTACGGTTTGGACGCCGACGGCATCGAAGCTGCGGTCAGGTCCGTGTTGTAAGGAAGGCTTTCCATGGGGTTTGTATCTGCCAACCAAGTGACGATTGGCTACGCCGCCGCCTCGCGCGAGGACGCGCTGCATTATCTGTCCGAGCAGGCTGTTGAGCTTGGTTTTGCCGATGACGCGTCTGCTGTAGAGGCGGCTTTTATTGCTCGCGAAAACGAGGCCGAGACTGGCCTCGTCGCCGGTTTTGCCGTTCCGCATGCCAAGAGCGATGCGATCCATACGCCGGGCGTGGCCGTGCTCAAGCTGTCCGAGCCTGTTGAGTGGCCGAGCTTTGATGGCGTGCCCGTCGATGTGGCGCTCGCGCTGTACGTGCCCGCCGGCGAAGCGGGAACCACGCACCTGCGTCTGCTCTCCAAGGCTGCCGTGATGCTGATGGATGCTGGCTTCCGTGACAGGGTGCGCGAAAGCACCGATCCTGTCGAGATTGCCGAGCTCATCAACGCCGGGCTCGAGGGCTAGAACGGGCTCTCCGTTCCATTAATCGATCCTTCTCCAAGGAAAAGGGCCGCGACGCTATAGGCGTCGCGGCCCTGTCTGCGTTTCCCCAGATAAAACCTGCCAAAATAAACCTGTCCCTTTTTGGTAGGTTAAACGGCGTAACTTAAAGGTTCATGTTGCCGTGGATGTAGGGGGTGACCTCGAGGGAGATATGGCCGCAGCCCAGCTCGCGCAGCGTGGACTCGATGGCGGCGGGCAGCGGGGTCTTGCCTTCGGCGTCGACGGCGGCACCGCTGAGGGCGGCGATCTTGGCGACGTCTGCCGGCGCGGCCTCGATATGCATGCAGCCGCCGACGAGGCGTGCGCGGACCTGGTCCAGGCCAAGGTCGTGCAGGTAGTCCTCACAGGTGCGGATTACATCGACCTTCTCGCGCGTGAGCTCCTCGCCCGTGGGGACTCGCGTGGCCAGGCAGGCTCCTGCCGGCAGGTTCCAGACGGGGTATCCCCAGGCGCGTAGCAGCTCGCGCTCCTCGTCCTTGGTAAAGCCGACCTCCATAAGCGGCGAGCGCACGCCGAGCTCCTGGGCGGCGCGCATGCCGGGGCGGTAGTCGCCGCGGTCGCTTGCGTTGCTGCCGTCGATGACGGTGGGAAAACCCAGCGACCTGGCGTGGTTGACGATGGCGGTAAAGCCGGCGCGCTTGCAGTGGTAGCAGCGGTCGGCGTCGTTGCAGGCTACCTGGGGGAGCTGCAGCTGATCGACCGAGAGGTTGAGCACGGGGAGCTTGAAATGTGGCCCCTCATCGGCCTGCCCGTCAACCGCCCGCTCAAACGAAGCCTGCTCGGGCGTGCCGATGAACGGCGTGGTGAGGTGAACGAGAAGCGTGCTGGCGGGCATGATGCGGGCGCAGACCGCGGCCAAAAAGCTGCTGTCGACGCCACCGGAAAAGCCGATGGCGACGCGTCCGTATGCTAAAAGCAGCTGCTCGAGCGCTGCGAGTTTGTCCTGAAGCCCCTCTGCGGGTGCGGTGGTGTCTGAAAGCATGAATTGATCCTTGCCGTTGAGTACTCGGTCGAAAACTATAATCCTACCGAGCCGCTTGTCATAAGACTTCTATCTATGTAACGAAAGTGCAATATGCTATATACGTTATATACAAGTTTACAGGTGCGGTAAAGTTGCGGGAGTACAGCAGCGCGAAGAGATGGGGGACCGATATGATCAAGGCCGTTATTTTTGACATGGACGGAACGCTGGTCGACACCGAGCGTTTGGGTATCAAGGCGTGGAAGGCGGGCGCGGCCGAGCTGGGATTCGCGATTGATGATGCGCTGATCCATCAGTTTATCGGTCGTACGCTGCCCGATGTCATGGGCATCCTTGAGGAGCATTACGACAGCAGCGAAACCGCTGAGGCAATCTATCGTCGCCATAAGGAGATTCGCGACGAGATGGTCAAGACCGATCTGGAGCTTAAGGCTGGCGCTGCCGAGTGCCTGGACGAGCTGCTGGCTGCGGGCTATCACGTGGGCCTCGCGACGTCGTCGCGCCACGTTACCGCCGAGCGCAACCTTAAGACGGTCGGCCTCTTTGACAAGTTTGAGACGGTGACCTGCGGCGAGGACGTCGTGCACGGCAAGCCCGACCCCGAGATGTACCTGCTCGCCTGCGAGCGCGCGGGCTTTGCCCCCGAGGAGTGCGCCGTGGTCGAGGATTCCCGCAACGGCTGCGTCTCGGGCATCACGGCCGGCTACCACGTCTTTGCCGTCCCCGATATCGTGCCGCTGCCGCAGGACGTGGTGGACGGCTGCGAGGCTGTGCTCGATACGCTGTTCGATCTGCCGGCGGCGGTTAAGGCCGTGCGCTAGCGTTTGCACGCGAGTCGCCATGCCCCGCGCCCGATTTCGCAGGACGGTGACGGTAACGGCGCCTGCGCGGAGGCACTGTTCTAAAAAATGGAATTGAATCCATTTTTGCAAAAAAGCTAATGAAAAATGGATTACATTCCATAAAAATCCGTAGCCGCAGGTTCGGCTAAACGGGGAAGGCCCGTGGGGTCAGCAAAAACGCAGCAGCGGGGCTGTTTCCGTTGCGGCGTTTTTTTGTTACAGGTAGGCGCCCAGGTTGATGTCGGTTATAGGGGCCGCGGATGGGCCCGTCGGTTGCCGCTCGGCCTTTTGGGTGCTCACACGCTCGAGCAAGAAGGGGCGCACGAGCTCCTGACGGTTAATGTCCTCGGTGGCCGTGACCGTGGTGACGGTGCGCGCGGCGGAGCCGATGCGGACTCGTTTGGTCTTGGCGGCAGGTTTATCCTCGATTTGTTCCATGAGCAGCTGCACGCCCTTGCGGCCGATCTCGTAGCCCGGTGGTGCTACCGTGGTGAGGGGGACCGATCCGCTCCAGGCAAGCGGGTTGCCGTCGCAGCCGGCCACGCGGACCTGCTCGGGGACGGAGATGCCTTTGTCTATCAGCGCCGAGATAACGCCCGACGCCAGTACGTCGGTCAGGCCGACCACGAAGTCGGGGCGCTCGTCCGCGACCCGCTCAGCGATTTGGGCACCGATGCCGTAGCCGTCGGCAGCGGTATTCCATTCGCCGGCGTCGATGACTTCGATCTTGATATCGGGATGCAGGGCGAGGGCCTTGTGGATGCCAAGTACGCGCAAGGTGAGCTGCATAAATGCCGCTCTGCCCACAACGGTGATATGGCGTGCGCCACGGGCAACGGCGAGCTCGGCGATAATGCGGCCTTGTGCCTCGTTGTCGGCAGCCACGTAATAACCGGGCTCGGAGCAGTGGATGTCCAGATGGACGATCGGCACGGGCATCTTGGCCATGGCGGGGTGCCAGTCGGGGGACGCCATGGGCTGAACCATGACGCCGGACATCTGCGTGCCCATAAAATAGCGCAGGTAATGATCCTCGAGAATGTCGTCGTTATCGGCATTGGCGATGAGCAAGTCATAGCCGTGCTTGCGTGCCTCGTTGTGGGCACCGCTGGCGATTTGGAGCGAAAAGCCGTGGTCGAGACGGGGGAGCACCAGGCCAAAGGACTTGGTGGCGCCGCCCGCGAGCTGACGGGCGCTTTGGTTGGGCAGGTAGCCAAGGCGATTAATGGTCTCGTTGATGAGCTTAAGGGTTTCGGGGCGCAACTTTTCGGGGTGGTTGAGCGCGTTGGATACCGTGCCCAGCGAGACCCCTGCCTCGCGCGCGACGTCGCTGATTTTTACCTTTGCCATAGCGGCCCCTTTGATGCGTTTCAAGTACAAGCCAGATTGTAGCATCGCCCGCCCCTGGGGTGTCAAAACCTGCCAATTAGGGACAGGTTTATTTTGGTAGGTTTTATCTGCGGAAACGCCGTTGCCAGCGCGACCACCACGAAGGGGACAGGCACCTTTGTGGTGGTTTGAGACGCCCGGGCCTTCAATTGTCTCGATCTGTAATATCTGGACGGCAAAACCGCCTCCACCTGTTACAGATCGAGACATAGTGCTGGGGCCGAACCGTAATGTCTCGATCTGTAACACTAAGCCGGCTTATTGCGGCCCAGATGTTACAGATTGAGATCTTTCGCCGGGATAGGCCGCCGCGCCGGTCCAAACCACCACAAAGGTGCCTTTTCCCCTTCGTGGTGGTTTGGACCGGCTGGGCATGTGTGCATCGGGTGGTATCTAAGTTGAGATACCACTTCTGGTATATCAGCTTGCGCTTGCGTGAGTACAATACTCGAACGTTATACGTCTCAGCGCCCCCTGTGCGTGGACGTCTTGCAGTCACGCGAACGAAGGGATTTATCCTATGTGCGGAATTGTCGGCTACACCGGCTCTGATATTGCAAAGAACATCCTGGTCACAGGCCTTAAGCGCATGGAGTATCGCGGCTATGACTCCTCGGGCGTCGCGCTCGAGGTGGGCGAGGGCGCCGCGGCGCACCTCGACGTTATCCGCCGCGTGGGTAAGGTTGCGGGCCTGGAGAGCGAGCTTTCCAATATCGATAGCGACGCAACCTGCGGCATCGGTCACACCCGCTGGGCCACCCACGGCAAGCCTTCTGTCGTTAACGCTCACCCCCACACCAGCTGCGACGGTCGTATCGCCATCGTCCACAACGGCATCATCGAGAACTTCGCCGAGCTGCGCGAGGAGCTGGAGGGCCGCGGCCATCACTTTAAGAGTGAGACCGATACCGAGGTCTTCGCGCATCTGATCGAAGAGGCCTATGCCGAGACACACGACCTGATGGCCTCCGTGCGCGAGGCGTGCACCCACGTGGTGGGCGCCTATGGCTTGGCCGCCGTGTGCGCCGACGAGCCTGGCGTAATCGCCGTGGCCCGCAAGGATTCCCCGATCGTGGTCGGCATGGGCGAGACCGGCTCCTACGTTGCCTCCGACGTGATCGCGCTCATCGACGCCACCCGTGATGTCGTGGTGCTCGAGGACGGTCAGTTTGCCAAGCTCACGCCTGCGGGCGTCGAGTATACCGACGAGGCCGGCAATGTCATCGAGCCCAAGGTCACCCACATCGATTGGGATCTGGACATGGCCGAAAAGGGCGGTTATCCCGACTTTATGCTCAAGGAGATTCACGAGCAGCCTCGCGTCGTGCGCGACACGCTGGTGGGTCGCATGACCCCTGCCGGTGAGCTCGATATCGACGAGCTGGGCCTTTCGCTCGAGGAGCTCAACGATATCGACCGCGTGTATGTGATTGCCTGCGGCACCAGCTACCATGCCGGACTCATCGCTAAGAACCTTATTGAGGGCTGGGCTCGTATTCCTACCGAGGTCGAGGCGGCAAGCGAGTTCCGCTACCGCAACCCCATCATCACGCCGACGACGCTCGTCGTGGCCGTGTCCCAGTCGGGCGAGACGGCCGACACCCTTGCCGCCATTCGCGATGCGCGCATCAAGGGCGCCAAGGTCTTTGGCATCACTAACGTGGTGGGCAGCCCGGTGGCGCGCGAAAGCGATGGCGTCATCTACACCAAGGCCAACAAGGAGATTGCGGTTGCCTCGACCAAGAGCTTCATCGGTCAGGTCGTGAGCCTGACGCTGCTGGCTTTGCTGCTGGCGCAGGTCAAGTACCGCCTGACCACCAAACAGGCACGCATGATGTTCCGCGAGCTTTCCGATACGGCCGAGCAGATCCAGTGGATTTTGGACACGCAGACCGAGGCCGTGCACGAGGCCGCCCTGCTGTGCAGGGACGCGCAGTCGGCACTGTTTGTGGGCCGCGGTATGGGCGCTGCCATCTCCTACGAGGGCGCGCTCAAGCTCAAGGAGGTCAGCTACCTGCACGCCGAGGCGTATGCTGCCGGCGAGATGAAGCACGGCCCCATCGCGCTGATCGATCCGGGCTTCCCCGTCATCGCCGTGGCCACCAAGAGTGCCACCTACGACAAGACCGTGTCGAACCTTATGGAGTGCAAGGCGCGCGGTGCCAAGGTCATCGTCGTTGCCACCGAGGGCGACGAGGAGATCAACAAGATCGCCGACTGCATCATCCGCGTGCCGGCCGTCCGCGACGTGTTCAGCCCCATCACGGCGAGCGTCCCGCTGCAGCTGCTCGCCCGCGAGGTGGCCATCCTGCGCGGTTGCGACGTTGACCAACCTCGCAACCTGGCGAAAAGCGTCACGGTCGAATAATTGTTGTTCCGCCGTTCTAGTGACCGAGGCCCGGCTCCGTTGCAGCGGAGCCGGGCCTTGTTGCATTTGCCCAGATAAAACCTGCCAAAATAAACCTGTCCCTTTTTGGCAGGTTAGCGGAGCTTACTGGTCTCGAAGTACTCGGGGAACTGGTCCAGAACCTCGGTTTGGTTGCGGAACATCATGTGCAGGTGCTTGCTGACCAAAAAGCTCGCTTCGATGGGGTCGCGACCGGCGATAGCGCGGCGAATCTGCTTGTGCTCGTTCACGATGTCCTGATTGTCGAGAACCTGCGTGGCGGCGCGCAGCCAGCGGAAGCGCTCCAGGTCGGCATTGGTCTCTTCGAGCCACGACCACACGGTGCTGCGACATGCGATGCTAAAAATCATGTGATGCATGAGGTTGTCGCTCAAAAAGAAGCCGATGCGATCCTCTTCGGCCATGGCCTTTTCCTGCAGCACGATGGCGCGGTCGAGCTGCTCGATGCCGGCCGACGTGGCGCGCGCACAGCACTCCACAATCACCTGCTTTTCCAGATGCTCGCGGATGTAACAGGCACTCTCGGCAAGGGTGAGGTTGATGGGTGAGACGTAGGTGCCGCTCTGGGGCACGGTGCGCACCAGGCCTTCCTGCGCCAAGCGAACCAAAGCCTCGCGCACGGGCGTGCGCCCCATATCCAGGTCGTCGCAAAGTTGCTTGACGCCCAGCTTTTCGCCCGGCTTGTAGTCCAGGTAGACGATTTTGCGTCGAATGGTGTGGTAGGACTGGTCCTGTAGGCTCGTTTCCTGCTCGCCGACGTGCATCGATTCTTCCATAGCGCCTCGCAACTGTTCTATCAAACTCATATGTCAGTTGTTAATTATGCCGCGAATCAGCTTTCCGCGGTGGGTAATTCGGCTGTTGCCCAAGAACTATTGCGGCATCTTAGTCTTTGTTTACGCAAGGCTGCGCTCAATGTTGCCGTATCATAAGCCGTCGCAAACGTGAAAGAGAAAGAAGGAATCCCATATGCAACTGGCGAATATCGTACGCGAGCGCTGGAAGGGTGTCTTGTTCTGCCTGATCATCGCTATCCCCGCAACGCTGCTCGGCAAACAGATTGAGGTGGTCGGTGGGCCGGTATTCGCCATCCTCTTCGGCATGGTTCTGGCGCTCGTCTTTCCCAAGAATCGCCGCGAACAGCTCGCCGTCGGTGTCACCTATACGTCTAAAAAAGTCTTGCAGTACGCGGTTATCCTGCTTGGCTTTGGCATGAACCTCTCCCAGATTCTGTCCAAGGGCGCCCAGTCGCTACCGATTATCGTGGCGACAATCTCGACCTCGCTTGTCATCGCCTTTGTGCTCTGCCGCGTTATGAACGTGCCGAGCAAGATCGCGACGCTTGTGGGCGTGGGCTCGTCAATTTGCGGCGGTTCTGCCATCGCCGCGACCGCGCCCGTCATCGATGCCGACGATCGCGAGATTGCCCAGGCTATTTCGGTCATCTTCCTGTTTAACGTTATCGCGGCGCTCGTGTTTCCGACGCTCGGCGGTATGCTCGGGCTGACCAACGAGGGCTTTGGCCTGTTTGCCGGCACCGCCATCAACGACACCTCGTCCGTAACGGCTGCAGCGAGCGCTTGGGACAGCATGCATCCCGGCGCCAATGTGCTCGAGAGCGCCACGGTGGTCAAGCTCACCAGGACGCTGGCCATTATTCCCATCACGTTGGTCCTCGCATGCTGGCAGATGCATCTGGCGCGCAAGGCCGGCGGCGACGCCAAAAGCACGTTCTCTCTTAAACGCGCGTTTCCCATGTTTGTGCTGTTCTTTGTGCTGGCGAGCGTAATCACCACGGTGCTTCAGCTTCCCGTGTCCATCACGGCGCCCATCAAGGAGCTGTCGAAGTTCTTTATCGTGATGGCCATGGCGGCTATTGGCTTTAATACCGATATCGTCGAGCTGGTCAAAAAGGGCGGCAAGCCCATCGCGCTGGGCTTTTGCTGCTGGATTGGCATTGCGTGCATGAGTTTGGGAATGCAGCACGTGCTGGGAATCTGGTAGAGAAGTAGCTTATTCGCGTGCTGGTTGCTGGTTGCTGGTGAGCGCAAGCCTGCGGTGGAGCGATAGGAGCTCTTGCGGGTATGGCTTGTCCGCAGGTTTATAAGTCCCGAAGAGCTCTTATCGCCCCGCCAGGATGGCGATGCGGGGCAACACCTATACTCGCAGGACGGCGCTTTCTGCCCTATAGTGTTTGGTGAGCAATATCGTTCAATTTTGAAACACTCGGTCGTGCGACCGTCGGCGGTTGCACGTCGCCGCGGACAGGGGCAAATCATGGATAGCGATGCCAAGCTGAACATCTTGACCGAGGCCCTGGCTGCTGCCGGGGCCTTGGCATTGGCAATCGATGCGCGTGGGGACGTCGCGATTTCGACCATGAATGACGCGGCGCTTGAGCGGGATGTGGCGGCTTTTGTCGCTGAGCGCCTCGACCGTATAGGAGACGGCGCGCGTCTGGTTATGGGGCGTGCGGGTACGCGCCTGAGCCTGACCGTTCGCCCCACCGACAAAGAGGGCGGGGGCCTTTGGGTCGTCGTGGTCCGCGAGGTGCGCGGCGCCGCGGCACATGCGGGCATCGAGTGGCTCAACGCCGACGAAGTTGAGGCCCGCTACGAATCGAGCGCGTACGGCATCGTTGAGGGGGCGGCCTCGGTAGCTGCGCCGGTCGCCGAGAGCTACGCGCGCGGCGTGCCCCTTATGCTCGAGGGCGAGCTGGGAGCGGGTCAGATCGAGATCGCCAAGCGCCTCTATCTGGACGGTCCTTTTGCCGATCAACCCTTTGTTGCCGTTGCGCTCGATGAGCTTACCGATCGCGGTTGGCGCCACGTGCTCAAAAGCGCCGAATCGCCGTTGTTCCAAACGGGGCTGACACTTTGCATTGCGGGCTGGAATGCGGTTGGCCCCCAGCGCCTTCGCGAGCTCGTTTCCACGATGGCCGACACCGCGTTGGCGATGCGCTGCCATGTGGTGCTGACGGCGAATGACATGCCGGGCGGCAGCGAAAGTGATCAAGCCGCCTTTGTGACCGAGCGCTTCGCCTGTGCGGTGAGCGTGGCGCCGGCAATCGTCGAGCAGGGAGCCGCGTCGACGAAGGTTGCGCGCTATTTGGAATATCTCGCTGGTGCATTTGGGACGGCAGCGCCCACGCTGTCTGCCGCGGCGGCGAAGGCGCTCGATGCTTACCGCTGGCCGCGCAACTATCTGCAGCTCCGCGAGGTCTCGGAACGACTGTATATATTGGTGGGGGCGGGCACGGTGGATCGCGCTGTGGTGGAGGAAGTGCTAGCCCAAGAGGACGTGATTAAGACCGCAACCTTTGGCGCCCCGACACTCGAAAGCGACCTGTATATCCTGCGACCGTTGGCCGATACCGAGCGAGATATCGCGCATCTGGTTGTAGATCATCTCCACGGCAACCGAACCCGTGCGGCGGAGGTGCTGGGCATAAGCCGAACAACGCTGTGGCGCTTACTGAAGGACGATGACCGTTGAGCGAGGCGCCCGTGACCGCGCGCGACGCGTGTGCTACAGTCCAAAGCGTTATTGTTTCGATTTGGTTACGGCGTGCGGGGGCGTATGGCTGAGACTACAAAACCGAGCCGCAGAAGGCGGAGCGCCGCGCCGGTCAACCGACGCACGACATCGGTGACGTGGGGCAAACACGCCTCGGGGTTTGATGGTTCGTTCAAGCGCACTAAATACGGCTATCCTTCGGCAAGCGCCCGCTTGGCCATGCAGGCAGAGTCCTCGTTGTGGGGCCGCAAGTGCGTGGTGGGCTCAAAGCTCAAGCACGACGGAACGCTCGGTTACATCAGCCGCGGGGCGGCTCGCCGCAGCGGACTCAATCCGGCTGGTTGGCATCGTTATGTTCCGATCGCGGTCGTCATTGCGGTGATCATCATCGCACTCGCTGCGCTTGGCTACGCCGGCGGCGGCGCCAACTTGGACGCAGTGTTTAAATCGCCCGAGCTCGCGCATGCAGGCACAGAAATTGTCGAGGGCGCTCAGACCCAGACGGGCGTCGCGCCCCAGCGCGGTATCGTTGCGGCAGCCTCCACCATTGCCGACGCTCAAAAGGACGAGGACGAACAGGGCGACGGCGCCGAAACGACTCAAACGAACGAAACGACGACAACTCCACCGGCAAGATAAGTTGCGAGCGGGTCCGCCGTTCGTTAGAACGGCGGAGCTAATTACTTTACATACACCACGTTGTCGCGGCGGGGTTTGGGCTCGGGTAGCGTGTCTTCGGCATAGCCCAGAATGCAGTGACCGACACCGCGCAGGCTGCCGTCGGCGGGCAGGCCCCAGCTGGCCAGCAGCTCCAGGCCCTCGGGCGAGTCAAAGACCTCATGCGCGCGGTGAATCCAGCACGAATCGACACCCAGTGCATAGGCGGCGTTGAGCAAGTTGCCCATGGCGAGTGAGCCGTCTTCCAGATACGTGGGCACGCTGCGGTCGATCAGTACCACCACAACGGTCTTGGCGCCATAGAAGGGGTCGCTGTTGCTGCCCATGACCTGGGCGTTGAGCTGTGAGAGACGCTCGACGGTCGCGGGGTCGGTGACGGCGACAAACGTCACCGGTTGGCGGTCCATGCCGCTCGGTGCATATTGGCCGGCTTCGATAATACGTGCAAGCTTTTCGGCCTCGACGGGACGATCGCTGTATTTGCGGCAGCTGCGGCGGTGGATGAGTGCTTCGATAGTCTCCATGGTGTCTCCTTGCGGTGGCGTTGCAGATGCCCCGTTCATACCCGTCGGGCTCAAACGATAGACGGTCAATTGCCCGGCCAAAAGGGTAGATTCCAATTGGGAAAGTAGGTTTGCATAAAAGTACCTTCAGAATGTGACAAACAAATGGGACGGTTAAACGTTTTATCCCGTCTACCCTGCGGTTTTTTACCACTTGCCTAAATGACGAACGCATAACCTCTGATAAAGGTTTTACTAAAGGAGTACCAACGTTTATCAATGCGCCGTGGTGGCGCCGGGCCAGGAGGTAACATCATGTTCCAGGCTGGAGATGTCGTCGAGACCGACTTCGAAGGATTTCTGAAGCTGCTGCGTTCTAAGACGCGCGCTTTTGTGACGATTGACGATCACGAGTACTACATCACGCACACCGATGGCTATTGGCGTGTTCAGGATTGCGAGGCCCTCAACGACAAGGGCCACTTTACTGACTGCTCCGAGCTGGTCAATACGGTCTGCGAGGTCGTCGAGCTGCCGTGGATTGCCGGCAAGAGCCTGCATGACAGCTTCTCGGGCGCTACGGTCTATGAGGCCGTCGCCGCTTAACGGGCAATAAAACCCGATTTTCACGTGACCGCTGGCGCTGCCCCCGAGCCGGCGGTCTTTTTCTGCCGATAGGCCATAAAAGTGCAAGCATTTGCGGAGAGCCTGTTGACGATAGTCAAAACTCGGACTAATCTAGAGATACAAAATTGGTCAAAAATCGGACAATCGAATGGTGGGATAGATGAATAGTGCGGTTACGCTGGTCGACTTCGACCGGTTGCTCAATGGACTCGACCATATCTATTCGGAGTTCTCGCGCGCCTGCGGTCTTTCGGACTGCGCTTACTGGATGCTCGTCGATACCAGCACGGCGGGCGGCAGTATTGCCGTAAGCCGCCTGACGAGCGAATGGTTCTACAGCAAGCAGACCATCAACTCGGCCATTAAAACCTTGACGGCGCGGGACTTTGCAACGTTGGAGTTTGCCGAAGGCAGCCGTAAGAACAAGGTTGTGAGCCTGACCGAAGAGGGCAGGCGATTTGCCGAGCGTTATGCGCTGCCGGCACTCAAGGCCGAGCAGCGAGCCTTTGGCGCGCTTGAGCCGTGTGAGCAGCGCGAGATTATGCGCTTGATCGGAAAATTCTCTCAGGTGCTCGGTGAGGAGTGCGAGGCATTTAAGCAGCATATCGCTGCCGAGAGCCAAGCCGAGAATCAAGGTGAGGGGGAGTCGTGCGACTGTTAATGAGGTTTCTGAAGCCCTATCGAGGGCTTATCGCAGTGACGCTGCTGGTGCTGCTGGTTGATAACGTCGGCACGCTGTTGGTTCCCACGATGCTGGCGAACATGGTCAACACCGGTATCACCACGGGTGATGTCGACTACATTTTGCGCAATGGCCTCTACATGCTTATCGCGACCGGCATGGCCAGCGGCGGCGCGGTGCTGGGCTGCTATCTTTCGGCGCGCTTGGCCGCCAACGTGGCCTGCGATATCCGCAATGCCGTGTACGACAAGTCGCTCGAGCTCGCGGCCAGCGACTTTGAGCGCTTTGGCACCGGATCGATGATCACGCGCTCGCTCAACGACATCAACGTGATTCAGCAGGCGATTCTGCAGACGATTCAGCTGGTGCTGCCCGTGCCGTTTTTGGCTGTGGCGGGCATCATCTTCGCTTGGTTTATCGATCCTGCCATGGGCACGCTTCTGGGCGTCGTGGTTGCGATTGTGCTGGCGGCGGCGGTCTTTACGGTTGCCAACGCGGCTCCGATCTTTATGCGCTTGCAGAGCTTTATCGACCGCATGAACGTGGTGCTGCGCGAAAACATCGTGGGCGTGCGCGTCATCCGTGCGTTTAACAAGGAGCGTCACGAGGAGCGGCGCCTGGACGAGGTGTTCAGCGACTACGCCGCCAACGCCATCAAAGTCAACCACCTGTTTGTGGGCCTCGACAGCTCAAGCTTCTTTTTGATGAACATCGCCGAGGTAGCGGTGCTGTGGGTTGGCGGCAACCGCGTGGGCGCCCACGCCATGCAGATCGCGAGCATCTCGGCGGTGCTGGAGTACGCGCTTCTGATCCTGTTCTTTGTGATGATGGCGCAGATGGTAGTGCTGACGCTGCCGCGCGCCGCGGCGTGCCTGAACCGTGCGCAGCAGGTGTTGGAGATTGAGCTGAGCATCGTGGACGGCGAGCGTACGCTGGGTGACGGGGCGCCTGCCTCCGGGGGCGATGCGGATGCGGTCGCTGAGTTCGATCACATGTCGTTTCGTTTTGACGATGCCGATGAGGACACCCTGTGCGACCTGAGCTTTGCCTGTCGTCGCGGTCAGACGACCGCGATTGTGGGCTCGACGGGCTCGGGCAAGTCGACGGTGGCAAAGCTTCTGCTGCGTTTTCACGATGCCACCAAGGGTGCCATTCGCCTGGACGGCGTCGACCTGCGCGAGCTTTCGCAAGACGAGATTCGCGGGCGCATTGCCTACGTCCCGCAGAAGGCATGGCTGTTCTCGGGCACCGTGGCAAGCAATCTGCGCTTTGGTAACGAGGGTGCGACCGAGGCCGACATGCTTCATGCGCTCCAGGTTGCCCAGAGCACCTTTGTGCTCGATCAGCCGCATGGGCTCGATACCCCGGTTGCCCAAGGCGGTACGAACTTCTCGGGCGGCCAGCGCCAACGTCTGGCCATCGCCCGTGCGCTCATGAAGCATGCCGATCTGTATATCTTCGACGATAGTTTTTCGGCCCTGGACTTTAAGACCGATGCGGCCCTGCGCCATGCGCTGCAGGACGAGACGCGCGACGCCGCGGTGCTCATCATCGCGCAGCGCATCTCGACGATTCTGCACGCCGACCAGATTGTCGTGCTCAAGGATGGCGAGGTCGTGGGCCTGGGCACGCATGGCGAGCTTATGGAAACCTGCGAGGTGTACCGCGCCATCGCGGAATCGCAGATGAAGGGAGGTGAGTAGCATGACCGAGGAGCTCGAGAAGCAGGGCGGCGTTGATGACGCCGTTGCCGCGGGGCTGGTCGAGGAAACGGCTGTCACGTCGACCGAGCTGGATGACGCCGCCAAGGCTGCAGTCGAGCGCGAGGCTCGCCGCCAAGCGCTCTACGAGGAAAACGAGCGTGCCGAGGACGAGCGTGCCCGCGCCGAGGCAGAGCGTATGCGCGACGTGGACGACGAAGAAGAGGGCGAGACGCCCCGGGATACCTGGGCGACGGTGCGCCGCCTGTGGAGCGAGGCCGTCGGCGACCATTGGCGCTTCTACATCGTGTTTGCGAGCATTGTGTTCTATGTTATCTTTAACACCGCTGCACCGGCATATAGCGCCCGCGTGATCGATGAGCTGTGGGGCCACATTCAGGTGGCGTTTGCCAACGGAACCACCTTCAACATCACCTGGGAGAACTGCGGCAAGACCATCTTCGTCTACTTTATGATCTGGACTGCCGCTGCCTCGTTCTATGCGCTCCAGAGCTTTTTGATGTCGAGCGTGGCCGAACGCCTCAACCTGCGTCTACGCAACCGCATCGCACAAAAGCTCAACCGTCTGCCGCTTGCCTTCTTTGACGCGCATCGTCCCGGTGAGGTCGTCAGCCGTGCGACCAACGACTTGGACAAGATGTCCGAGAGCATGCAGCGCGGATTGCTGCAGCTGCTTGTGTCGATCGGCACCGTGGTGGGCGCCGTGGGCGTGATGTTCGTGTTTAGCGTGCCGCTTACGCTCGTCTTTTTGTTCTTTACGGCGTTGTCGCTGCTGGTGACCAAGGTGGTTTCGCGCCGTACGCATGATGTGACGGGCGAGCGTCAGGAGTGGGTGTCCAAAATCACGAGCGCGGTCGAGGAAGGCTATTCGGGCCGTTTGGTGATTCGCGCATTCAACCGCGAGCACCAGAGCTCTGCCGAGGTGCACGAGGCCTCGGGCGAGCTGGCGCGCGTGAGCACCAAGGCCGACTTTATGATCAACGCCGTCGGACCCGCGGTTCGCTTTATTGGTCGCCTGGCGCAGATTGTGATTGCGCTCGTGGGCTGCAGCATGCTGGTCGCCGGTCACATGACCGTCGGCGTGTTCCAGGCGTTCTTCCAGTTTATCTACGAGGCGTCCGAACCCATGACGCAGCTGTCGTTCACTTTTAACTCGCTGCAGAGCGCGCTGGCGAGTGCGGAGCGCGTTTTCGACCTGCTTGATGAGCCCGAGATAGAGGCCGATCCGCTGCCGGACGAGGCCGCCAAGCTGCCGGGTCGCATTGAGGGCCGCGTCGCTTTTGAGCACGTGCGCTTTGGCTATGCGCCCGACAAGCCGCTCATGCGCGACGTGTCGTTTACCGCCGAGCCGGGCCAGAAGATTGCCGTGGTGGGAACCACGGGCGCAGGCAAGACGACGCTCATCAACCTGCTCATGCGCTTCTACGAGATTGACGGTGGGCGTATTACGCTCGACGGCGTGGATACGAGCCGCATGGATCGCGGCGAGCTGCGACAGCAGTTTGGCATGGTGCTACAGGACGCCTGGCTGTTCGACGGCACGATTGCCGAGAACATCGCCTACGGCTGCCCCGAGGCAACGCGCGAGGAGATTGTTGCGGCCGCTCGCGCCGCCCAGGTCGACTTCTTTGTGCGCACCATGCCTCAGGGCTACGACACGCGCGTAGCCAACGATGCCGAAAGCATCAGCCAGGGCCAGCGTCAGCTGCTGACCATCGCACGCGTGCTGCTCAACAACCCGGCGATTCTCATCCTGGACGAGGCGACCTCAAGTGTGGACACGCGCACCGAGCTTGCTATCGGCCGCGCCATGGACGCGCTCATGCGCGGGCGCACGAGCTTTGTGATCGCGCATCGCCTGTCGACGATCGTGGACGCCGACCTGATCTTGGTCATGGACCACGGCAACATTATCGAGCAAGGCACGCATAAGGAACTGCTGGCTGCCGAGGGTGCTTACGCCGACCTCTATCTGAGTCAGTTCGCATAATGTGACAAAGGGACAGTCCCGCATGTCACATCAAAAGGAATGGCGCGCCGGGGATTGATTCCCTGGCGCGCTTTTTGCGTCGGTGCCGATATTGTTTTGTGCCGCTTGCGTTCCTAACGTTCGTCCACGAGCTTGGCGACGAGGGCCTTGAGCTCGGCCACCTCTCGCTCGAGTTCCTTGACGCGGCGGGCATTCTCGGTGATGCCCTGGCGGTTGAGGGCGCTCTGCTCGGCGGCGTCATCGGGCATGTACTCGCGATGCTGCTTGGCATCGAAGCTTTCTTCGAACACGCGGCAGCCGTTGCGCTTGATGATGCGGCCTGGCACGCCCACGACGGTGCAGTTATCGGGCACGTCTTTGACGACGACCGAGTTGCCGCCGATCTTGACGTTGTTGCCGATGCGAATGTTGCCGAGCACCTTGGCGCCCGTGCCCACGGTGACGTTGTTGCCCAGGGTGGGGTGGCGCTTGCCGGTCTCGTTGCCGGTGCCGCCGAGCGTAACGCCCTGGTAGAGCACGCAGTTGTCGCCCACGACGGTGGTTTCGCCGATGACGACGCCCATGGCGTGGTCGATAAAGAAGTGCTTGCCGATCTGCGCGGCGGGATGAATCTCGACGCCGGTGATGTGGCGGGTGATTTGCGAGAGCACGCGGGCGAGCGAGCGATGACCGTGCTCCCAGAGCCAGTGCTCGGGCACGTGGTTCCACTTGGCGTGCAGGCCAGGATAGGAAAGGAAGATGACCAGACCGCTTTGCGCGGCGGGGTCCTGCGCCTGGACGGTCTTGATGTCCTCGCGAATGGTATTGATAAAGCTCACCGGCCGCCCTCCCTTAGCGCCATGGCAATGCGATTCAATAAAGTATAGCGATTCGCTAGGGATTAGGAAGAACAATCTTGGCGGCTTTGCACGACAGGTGTCAGTTATGCAAACTTGCTGGTAATGGAGTCATGCTTTTGTGGGGTTGCGCACGAGGGGGCGCCGCAACCGTATACTGGTCAACTTGGACGTATCCGCGCCCACAACTGAGAGGTTTTACTTCATGGGTTTCATTAATTTTATCGCCGAGCTGCTTAAGGATCCGCGCACCGCGATCGCCAGCTGGATCGCCGCCGGCCCGCTTATGGCCTACGGCTGCGTGTTCCTGATCATCTTTATCGAGACGGGTGTGGTGTTCTTCCCGTTCCTTCCCGGCGATTCGCTGCTGTTTGCCTCGGGCTTCTTTGCCCACAACGGCGGCTTTAACATCGTGGCGCTTCTGGCAACCGCATGGGCCGCAGCCATCCTGGGCGATCAGTGCAACTTTATGATCGGCCATTTCTTTGGCAAAAAGATCATCGCTTCGGGCAAGGTGAAGGCCATGACGCCCGAGCGCATTAAAAAGTCCGAGGACTTCTTGGACAAGTGGGGTCACCTGGCTATTTTCCTCGGTCGCTTCTTTCCGTTTATCCGCACCTTTGTGCCTTTTATCGCCGGCATGGGCGGCATGCACTGGCGCAACTTTGTGATCTTTAACGTGCTGGGCGGCATTACCTGGTCGACGGTCTTTACGCTGCTGGGTTACTTCTTTGGCGGCATCCCCTTTGTGCAGGAGCACTTTGAGCTGCTGATTATCGTCATCGTCGCCGTGTCGATCATCCCGACTGTGGTCGGCATCGTCAAGGCTAAGCTGGGCAAATAGAACGCGTAGATCGAGCCAGCGCGCAAACCGTGCCGTTGAGGCCCGTCACCGCTTACGGTGGCGGGCCTTTCTGCTTCGGTCAAATGAAAATACTTTACTTAGTTAAAGAAAAGCGTTTTATCAGACGCGTACGGGGAGTACAATCTCGTGCATGCGAATCGACGTGCCATCGGCTTTGATGCCGTTCGCGTGTCCCGTCCGGCTCTACGCTCCGGGCGTGCGACGTTGCGACGCGGTCGGCTTCGGTCTTTGCGTGCGGGTTCGCGAGTATGCAACTGTGTATGTAAGGAGCGACATATGACTGTCGAGAAGAAGGATATCGATTGGGGTAGCCTCGGCTTTGGCTACATGAAAACCGATTACAGCTACGAGGCTCATTGGAAGGATGGCGAGTGGGACGAGGGCGGCCTGACCACCGACCACACCCTGCATGTTTCCGAATGCGGCGGCATCTTCCATTACTGCCAGGAGGTCTTTGAGGGCCTGAAGGCCTACACCGCCGAGGACGGCAGCATCGTCTGCTTCCGTCCCGACATGAACGCTGAGCGTATGTATAACTCTGCCCAGCGCCTCGAGATGCCCCCGTTCCCAAAGGACAAGTTTGTCGAGGCCGTCAAGCAGGTCGTTTCTGCCAACGCCGCCTGGGTTCCGCCCTTCGGCTCCGGTGCAACCCTGTACGTGCGTCCGTTTATGATCGGCTCCGGTGACGTGATCGGCGTGGCTCCCGCTCCTGAGTACACGTTCCGCATTCTCGTGACCCCGGTCGGTCCGTACTTTAAGGGTGGCCTTAAGCCCGTCAAGCTGCGCGTTTCCGAGTACGACCGCGCTGCACCGCACGGCACCGGCAACATCAAGGCCGGCCTGAACTACGCCATGTCCCTCAAGCCCACGATGGAGGCTCACCGCGGGGGCTATGCCGAGAACCTGTATCTCGACTCTGAGTCCCGCACCTATGTCGAGGAGACCGGCGGCGCGAACGTCCTGTTCGTGAAGGAGGACGGCACCCTCGTCGTTCCTCAGTCGCACACCGACTCCATCCTGCCCTCCATCACCCGTCGCTCGCTCGTTCAGGTTGCCGAGGATTTGGGCATGACCGTCGACCAGCGTCCCGTCGAGTGGGCTGAGGTCAAGGCCGGTACCTTTGTCGAGTGCGGCCTGTGCGGCACCGCTGCCGTCATCTCTCCGGTTGGCGAGATCGACAACAAGGTTTACGGCGCCGACGAGACCGTGACCTTCCCGGCTGGCTACACCGAGATCGGCCCTGTGATGAAGAAGCTCCGCGAGACCCTGACTGGTATCCAGTCTGGTGCTGTTGAGGACAAGCACGACTGGGTCTATACCGTGGCGTAAGCTGCCATAGCTGTTCGGCCCGAGGGCAACCTACCTTTCCGGCGCGTCCTCGGACATGAAAGAACCTCCGCTGCGCACTTCGTGCGGCGGAGGTTCTTTCGTCCTGCGGAGTGCGCCGGAAAGGAAGGTTGCCCTCGGGCCTGCGTTACCTCGGCGCTGCCGTTACGGGCAATATAGATCTGAATTAAAGATGGCGCGCGGCCTTTTGGCCGCGCGTTGTGCGTGGATACGAAAAGGGCCCAAGGTTTGTGCCTTGGGCCCCAAAGGGTTGATGAACTGGCTTAAGACTCGGCCTTGTTGTTTAGAACTTGACGGTCGGGGCCTGGCGGGCTGCTTCGGCGGCCTCGAAGCCCTGGCGCTCCTTAAACTGGAAGATGCCGGCAAAGATGACAGCCGGGAACGTCTGAATGGCGTTGTTGTAGCTGAGCACGCAGTCGTTGTAGCTCTGGCGTGCATAGCTAATCTTGTTCTCGGTATCCTCGAGCGACGCCTGCAGCTGCGTAAAGTTGGTGTTTGCCTTAAGGTCGGGATAGGCCTCGGCTACGGCGAAGAGCTGGCGTAGCGCACCGGTCAGCACGTTGTCGGCCTCCATCTTGGCCTCGGGCGTGGTGGCCTTGACGGCGGTGTTACGCGCGCTGATCACGGCGGAGAGCGTCTCTTGCTCGTGCTTGGCGTAGCCCTTGACGGTCTCGACCAGGTTGGGGATCAGGTCGTTGCGGCGCTGCAGCTGCGTATCGATGTTCTGCCAGGCGTTATCGATGCGGTTACGCTTGGTGACCATGTTGTTGTAGATGCCGGCGATGGCGCAGACAATCACAATGACAACAACGATGCCGATGATGACGGTAATCATGATGTCTCCGTTTCGAGTGGCCGCGGCGGCATGCGCCAGCTGCCGTTGGTATAACGCTACTAGTATACCCGCAACGTTTTGCCGTGCCGAACTTTCCGGTAAGCGTTATGTTTTCGGCGGGGTCGGCACCGGGGTAAAACGCGCGAGGTACAGGTGTAAGATATGCGACAGATTGACGAGTGTTGTCTTTGCCCTGAGGATGGCGATACCAGTGGACCTTCGCATTAAGAAAACCTACCGTGCCCTGTTCGATGCTTTCACCGAGCTTCTCGAGGAGCATCGTTTTGAGGACCTGACGGTTGCCATGCTGTGCGACCGCGCCATGATTCGCCGCACGACGTTCTACAAGCACTTTCGCGACAAGAACGATTACTTTGCCTTTTATATCGATGAGCTCATGTCCGGCTTGCCGCAAAAACAGCCCGATGAGGCCGGCACAGTGTCTGCCGAGGACGTGCGCGCGCTCCGGCACGCGATTTTGGACGATGCCATGGACCTGATTCTGGCCCATGAGCAGCTCATGGACAACATTTTGGCGAGCAGCATGTCGGGAATGCTGACCAACGTTATTTGCGACCGTATTGCCCGCTCCATCCGCGAGCGTGTGATGAACGTGCTTGCCGAGGATGCCCTGGCCCCCGTGTCACTCGAGACGACGTCTGAGTTTGTCGCCGGCGGTATTATTCGACTTTTCACGATATGGTGGGAATCGGGCCACAATCTTGAGCGTCGACCCGAGATGGCCGACGTTGTCGATGCGCTGTTCGAGCGGACCATGACGCCGGTGCATCACTAAAAGTGGCGGAGAGAGGGGGATTCGAACCCCCGGAACGCTCTCGCGCTCAACGGTTTTCAAGACCGCCGCATTCAACCGCTCTGCCATCTCTCCGTGAGTCGTAATGATAGCATCGTTTTGAATTTGCAACAGGGAAGGCGAACGATGACGATCACCGAAATCGACGAGAAGTTCATGCGCGAGGCGTTGGCGGAGGCGCGAGCCGCCGCGGCGGTGGGCGAGGTGCCCATCGGAGCCGTAGTGGTGCGCGACGGCGAGATCGTCGCGAGGGCGCATAATCGTCGCGAGCTCGACCAGGACCCTTCGGCGCATGCAGAGTTCGCGGCCCTGTGCGCCGCTGCCCAGGCGCTTGGCCGCTGGCGCCTTTCCGACTGTACGGTCTACGTGACGCTCGAACCCTGCTGCATGTGCGCGGGGCTTATGGTCAACGCGCGCGTGGGGCGCTGCGTGTATGGCGCGAGCGACGCCAAGGCGGGTGCGTTGGGATCCCTATACGATTTGAATGCCGATTCGCGCCTGAATCATCGGTTTAACGTGACGGCTGGCGTGCTGGCAGACGAGTGTCGTGAGGTGTTGAGCGGCTATTTTAGTGGGTTGCGTGGCACCGATGGTACTGGCTGCGGTTGTGGGGCCGATCTTGAGGCACATGCCGCTCATGCCGAGGCGCTCGCGTGTGCCGAAGAAATCGCCGTTGAGGTGGTCGATTTTGGTGCCGCGTGCCGCCGGCCCCGCCGTGTGCTGTTGGCGATCGACTCCTTTAAGGGTAGCGTTTCGAGCGCGCAGGCGGAGGCGGCGGTTGCCGAAGGCGTGCGCCGTGTGTGGTCCGATGCCCAGGTGGCCACGTTGCCGCTGGCAGATGGTGGTGAGGGAACGCTCGATGCCGTTGCCGCGTGCGGCGGTGAGATTGTGACCTGCGAGGTGGCAGGCCCCTTGGGCGAGCGTGTGCCTGCCCGGATGCTGGTTGATGTCGAGCGCGAGTCCGCGGTCATCGAGATGGCCGAGGCGGCCGGCATCGGGTACTCGCCTTGCACGGAGTCGTCGGCGCTGGCCGCTACAACCTATGGCGTGGGCGAGCTCATGCTTCGCGCGGTTCGCACGGGCGCAAAGACTATCTATATTGGCTTGGGCGGCAGCGCCACCAACGACGGTGGCGCCGGCATGCTGCAGGCGCTGGGCGCGCGTCTTGTCGATGACCGTGGCTGCGATATCGCGCCGGGGCTCGCGGGCCTTGAACACGTGGCGAGTATCGATTTGGCACCGGCGCTACGGGCACTGAATGGCGCGCGTGTCGTGGTGCTTTCCGATGTCGAGAATCCGCTCGTAGGGCGTCGCGGCGCGCTTGCAGTGTTCGGCGGACAGAAGGGTCTGCCGGCGGGCGACATCGAGACGGTGCACAGGTGCGACAGCTGGATGGTCGGCTACGGTCGTCTGCTCGATACGGCAATTGTCGAGGCTCGGGCCCAGGGGCTGCTGCGCACGCCCAAGGGCGCACGGACATTTGGCTCGGTGCTCGGCGTGCCCGGTGCCGGTGCCGCCGGCGGCCTGGGTGCCGCGCTGCTGGCGCTCGGCGCGGAGCTGCGTTCGGGCGTGGAGACGGTGCTCGATCTGATTGGGTTTGACGAGCGCGTGCGCGATGTCGACCTGGTCATAACGGGCGAGGGCAATATGGACGAGCAATCCGCCGCCGGCAAAGCGCCGGTGGGTGTGGCCCGCCGTGCCAAGCGCTATAGCAAGCCGGTGGTCGCCGTCGTGGGCGGTCGTGCCGACAACCTGGATGCGGTGTATGGGCAGGGCGTCGACCTGGTTTTGCCGATCTGCCGCAAGCCCATGGATTTGAAGTGGGCACTCGATCCGCAGGAAGCCGCAACCAACCTCATCTGCGCCGGCGAGTCTGCCGCGCGAGCCTACGACCTTGGCCGCCTCTAAAACCAATCCCTCCCCAATAACTTGCGGTGAAATACGGAGTGTTTTTGCCTTTAAGGCGCCAATTCAGTCCGTATTCCACCGCAACTTCGTGAATGGCCATCCGAGGCTGGTCGCCTTGTGCTTTGGGTCGGACCGTCTGCCATGAAATGCGGTAATCTACTACGTTTAGCGGAACACCCTCGACCATCCCGGATTTTGTGAAATTAAAACCGCAGGTAGAAAGCTTGCCGATTTTCGAAAAAGTCGGCTATGGTTGACCCCGCGGCCTAAACGTAGTAGATAGGCCCTTTTCGTGGCGCAGCGTCAGACCAGTCTATTTGGGACGGGGCTTTCTTGACCACTTTCGCCACTCTGATGCCCCCAGTCAAAAAGTAGTCAAAAAAGCCCCGTCCCAAATTAGCTGTCTTGCCCCATCGGGCGGGAGCAGGTAAGATATACCGAGCGCCTAGCGCGTTCGATGGGTTCGGATGACGACATGTTCCGAATCTGGTCAGGTCCGGAAGGAAGCAGCCATAAGGAGCCTCTGTCGGGCATCCGAATCCATCGAGCGCGCTTTTTTGCGCGGTTTTACCAAACCGCGCAATGCTCGACGCTGCGCGCCACCCAGGGCGACAATTTGTCATTCAAAAGGCAAGGCATGACCAGAAGGTCTATGCCTTGCCTTTTTCATGCCAACTTGTTCGCCCTGGATGGCGCTCGCTGACTGCGCCAAGACATCAATGGCTACGTGGTTCAAGAGGCGGCGGTGCTGTTGCTTGATTTTTTGTAGTTAAAGAGGCCCGTTTCCCTTGGTTGGGGAAACGGGCCTCTTTTTGTCTCTGGGCTTGTGGATTGGTGAAGGCAGAATGCTCTGTCGGCTATTTTGAGTTCTTGATGCGGCGTGTGGCTGTGGCGGTTATTCCGAACCCTGCGGCGGCGATTCCTGCGAGTGTGATTGCGCTCGGCGCTGTGTCGCCCGTGTTCGCGAGCTTGCCGGTGGTCGTATTTGCTTGCTTGGTGGAGCTCGATGGAGCGTCTTTGCCGGTCGCGGGCGAGCTGGCGGGCTGCGCCGTCTCGGCCGGTTGCGCTGAGCTGGAGGGTTTTGTCGTCTCGGCGGGTTTCGTTATCTCGGGCGAGGTGGCCTTGTCTGCCGCGGCCTTTGCCTCTTCGTATGCCTTGCAGGCGTCGTCATAGGCCGCTTGCGCCTTTTCCAAATTGTCGAGGAGCGCATCTCGCCAGGCTGTGAACTGGTCGATATGGGCTTTATACTTCTCTGCATCACGCTCACGGTCATTAACTTGTCTTTCCTGCCTTTTGAGGCGGTCCTGGGCCTCGCGGAGCTCCATTTCGCAAAAGTCAACTCGCGCTTTTGCCGTTACGATCTCTTGGTGCAACGACTTTATTTGCTGTTTAATAGTTTCGGCAAGCTCCTCGTCGCCGAGTGCTTCGACTGCCTTAAGCTCCTCATGTTTGTTGTCTAATTTTTCCTGGAGCTTGCTTACCCGGTTGATGGCCTCGTCGTTTTTGGCTTGGGCTGCATCGATGTCCGCTTGCATGGTGGGGAGGGATTCCCTCAATTCGGCGGCTTGCGCCGCCATCTTGTCGCGGAGCTCTTGAAAACGGGCAATGTCATCATTGAATCTCGCAATTTTCTCGCGACTTGCGGCGTCTTTTGCGGCCTCGAGGTTTTTGAGCGCTTCCTGCATGGCTGCATACGCTTTTTCTTTTGCGGCGGCCGCATCTTCCGTCTGCAAGGCAACTGCACCGGTGGGGGAACTGGTTTCTGCCGCGATCGCCGTTGCGGGGGCGATTCCCGCGACAAGTGCCGCGGAAAGGGCGATGCCCAAGGTTGCTCGTCTTGCTCTTCTTGCGAGAATGTCGTTCATCTCGGCACCTCATTTCAAGGGTCGGCGGCTCGGCTGGTAGCGCTACTGTAAGTATACCAAGCTATTTGACCCGACACTGGCTGGGTGTGCGCGTATACCCCTTGATTAACAGCCATTAAATCTATCCCTTAAGGAACGCGGCTTGCTAGTGTTGTCTGGGCATTGATGGCTGCGTGGTACAAGAGACGGCGGCATTACCATTTGTTTTTTCAAGTAAAGAGGTCCGTTTCCCTGGGTTGGGGAAACGGACCTCTTTTTGTCTCTTGGCTTGTGGATTGGCGAAGACAATAACCGCTGGCAGCTATTTTGAGTTCTTGATGCGGCGTGTAGCCGTGGCGGTTATTCCGAGGCCTGCGGCGGCGACTGCTGCGAGTGCGATTGCGCTCGGTGCAGTGTCGCCCGTGTTTGCGAGCTTGCCGGGCTTGCCGCTGCTCGCGTTCGCTTGCTTGGTGGAGCTCGGCGTGGCGCCTTTGCCGGTCGCGGGCGAGCTGGCGGGCTGTGCCGTTTCGGCCGGCTGCGCTGAGCTGGAGGGTTTTGTCGTCTCGGTCGGTTGCGTTATCTCGGGCGAGGCGGCCTTGTCCGCCGCGGCCTTTGCCTCTTCGTATGCTTTGCAGGCATCGTCATAGGCTATTTGCGCTCTTTTCAAATCGTCGAGGAGCGCATCCCGCTTGGCTGTTTCTCCGTCGAGATGGGTTTTATTAAACTCCACTTCGCTTTCAAAGAAATTAATCAGGCTTTTATGACTTTCGAGGCGCATTCGGCAGTGCTCAAGCTTATCTTCACAGAAATCTTCTTGCATTATTGCCTCTGTGATCGCCTCTTGCAACTGCCGAATAGTTTCGGCAGGAGTCGTGTAGTCGATTTTATTTAATTCTGCCTCAAGGGCTCTTGTCCGGTTGTGGGCCTTATCGCATTCGGCTTGAGCTGCATCGACGTTCGCTTGCATGGTAGGAAGGGATTCCTTATATATGGCGGCTTGCGCCAAATTGGTGTCGTAGTTCTCTTGAAAAATGGCAATTTTAGTATCGATTTCCGCAATTTTCTCGGGACTTGCGGCGTCTTTTGCGGCCTCGAGGTTTTTGAGCGCTTCCTGCATGGCTGCATACGCTTTTTCTTTTGCGGC
>NZ_QSHS01000014.1:0-7112 GCF_003467795.1 Collinsella sp. AM36-4AA | reverse complement strand
TCTTCCGTCTGCCAGGCAACTGCACCGGTGGGGGAGCTGGTTTCTGCCGCGATCGCCGTTGCGGGGGCGATTCCCGCGACAAGTGCCGCGGAAAGGGCGATGCCCAAGGTTGCTCGTCTTGCTCTTCTCGCGAGAATGTCGTTCATCTCGGCACCTCATTTCAAGGGTCGGCGGCTCGGCTGGTAGCACTAATGTAAGTATACCAAGCGATTGGCCCGCCACTGGCTGGGTGTGCGCGTATGCTCCTCTGAAAACTGAATCCCGTTAGAAATGACGAGTTGTTTACGCTTCTTTTGGGGTGGCGGTACTATCATGGTTCGAATTGAATGTGGATGATGATAGGGAGCGCCTATACATGATTGAGTTGCTCAGGCGTTTTGGTGGTAAGTTTCGCCGATATATGGTGATCGGCCCTGCGTGCAAGTTGATCGAAGTGATCTTTGACCTGCTGACGCCGCTGGTGATTGCCCAGATGATCGATAAGGGCATTGGCTCGCACGACGTGGATGCCGTCGTCCGTTACGGTATGGTGCTTGCCGCCATGGCTGTGATCGGCATCTCGTTTACGCTCGTCTGCCAAAAGATGGCGGCGCTCACCTCGCAGGGCATGGGCACCGATATCCGTGGTGCGCTCTACCAGCACATCAACAAACTGAGCTATGCCGAGCTCGACCGTTTTGGCACGCCGTCGCTCATCACGCGCATCACCAACGACGTCAACCAGGTGCAGCTTGCCGTGGCGCTGGGCGTGCGCATGCTCATCCGCTGGCCTTTCCTGGCGGTGGGCTCCATGGTCGCGGCCCTTGCCATCGACCTTAAGCTTGGCGTGATTTTCTTGATTTGCACGCCCGCCATCGGCCTGGTGTTTTGGCTTGTCATGGCGCGCTGCATTCCCTACTACAAGCAGCTGCAGGCAAAGCTCGATCGCATCGCGCTCATTTGCCGCGAGGGCCTTTCGGGCGCTCGCGTGGTTCGCGCCTTCGTGCGCGAGGACCACGAGCGCGAGCGCTTTGCCCAAGCTGCCGATGACCAGGCCAATACTGCCATCGCGGTGGGCAAGCTCTCGTCGATCCTTAACCCCGTTACGTTTTTGGTGATGAACCTGGGCGTGTGCGCCATCCTGTGGGTGGGCGGCATCCAGGTCAACGTGAGCGATCTCACGCAGGGTCAGGTTATGGCGTTTGTGAACTACATGACGCAGACCCTGACCTCCATCGTGTACGTGGCCAACCTGGTCGTGGTCTTTACCAAGGCGAGCGCCAGTGCGTCGCGTATCAACGAGGTGCTCAATTGTGAGCCGAGCATCACGGACGGGGACAACCAGCCGGTCGCGCTGCCCAAGCCGGGTGCGACGGGCAATGCCGCTCCGGCCTCCGCGCTGAGCTTGAGCCATGCGAGCTTCTCGTTTGGCGCCGGCGCTGCCAACGCCGTCAACGATGTGACGCTGGAGCTGCCGCTGGGCAAGACACTCGGCATCATCGGCGGCACGGGCAGCGGCAAGTCCACACTCGTCTCGCTTATCCCACGCCTGTACGATGCGGGCACCGGCAGCGTGAGCGTGATGGGCGCCGACGTGCGCGCATGGCCGCTCGACCAGCTGCGCCATGTGGTCGCAACCGTCCCGCAGCGCGCGTCGCTGGTGAGCGGCACCATCCGCAGTAACCTGACCTGGCGCGACGAGGCGGCAACCGACGAGGAGCTCTGGGCGGCGCTCGACATGGCGCAGGCGAGCGAGTTCGTGCGCAACAAGCCGCAGGGGCTCGATGCCCCGGTCGAGGCGGGCGGCAAGAACTTTAGCGGTGGCCAGCGCCAGCGCCTGACCATCGCACGTGCCCTGGTGGGCTCTCCACAGGTCCTAATCATGGATGACTCCGCCTCGGCGCTCGACTTTAAGACCGACGCGGCGCTTCGCCATGCCATCCGCGAGCGCAGCGTGCGCGGTGCCGCCGAGGGCGGGCTGCCGCTGACGACCGTCATCGTGAGCCAGCGCGTCTCGACCGTGCGCGATGCCGACATGATCTGCGTGCTCGACCACGGTTCGGTCGCGGGCCTGGGCACGCACGATGAGCTGTACGCGACCTGCCGGCTCTATCGCGAGATTTGCCAGTCGCAGCTTCGTCGTGAGGAGCTCGAGGGTCAGCAGGGGAGCGCGACGTCCACGTCCACCCCAGGCGCCGCGTGCGCCCTGGCATCCACTTGCGCAAAGGAGGGCTGCTAAATGAACCCGTACACTTCTTCCGGCTCGGTCGCCACGATGACCGCCAACGTGTCTGGCAACGATAGCCTCAACGACCTGGGGGACGGCCCGCGCCAGCCCGGCGACCCCGAGCGCTATCCCGTGGGCGCGGTGACCCGCCGCCTGCTGGGCTATGTTCGCCCGCACCGCATTTCGTTTGCGGCGTCGTTTGTGAGCGCTGCCATCTCGGTGATCTTGCAGCTCTACACACCTATTCTCATCGGCGAGGGCATCGACCTGATCGTCGCCGCCGGGCAGGTGGACTTCGATGCGCTGCTGCCGCTTGTCACCAAGCTCGCGATTGTCGTCGTAGGTGCTGCGGCTTTCCAGTGGCTGCAGGGCTATTGCGTTAACCGCTTGTCCTACGAGACGGTGCGCGACATGCGCGTGGAGGCGAGCGACAAGCTCAGCCGCATGCCGCTCACCTTTATCGACAGCCATGCCCACGGCGACCTCATGAGCCGCGTGGTCAACGACGTCGACCAGGTGGGCGATGGTCTGCTGCAGGGCTTCACGCAGCTCTTTACCGGCGTTATCACCATTGTGGGCACGCTCGCGTTTATGCTCTCCATCAACCTGACCATGACGCTCGTGGTGGTGCTCGTCACGCCGCTTTCCATCTTTGCGGCCGGCGCCATCGCAAAGCTCTCCAACAAGAGCTTTACGGCCCAGCAACGCATTCAAGGCCAGCTCGGCGGCCATATCGAGGAGTATGTGGGCGAGCAAAAGCTCGTGGACGCGTTTGCCTACGGCCCGAGCGCTCAGCAGCGCTTCGATGCCCTCAACGCCGAGCTGTATACGGCGGGTGAGCGCGCGCAGTTTATGGGTTCGCTTTCCAACCCCGGTATGCGCTTTATCAACAACATCATCTACGCTGTGGTCGCCGTGATCGGCTGCGTGGGCGTGATCACGGGCGTGCCGGCGGCGCTCACGGTGGGCGGCGTGCAGATCTTCCTGTCCTACGCCAACCAGTACACTAAGCCGTTCAACGAGGTCACGAACGTCATCACGCAGATCCAGACCGCGTACGCCTCGGCGCGCCGCATGTTTGCGTTGCTTGATGCGCGCGAGCAGGAGCCCGACGCGGCGGATGCCGTGGAGCTTGTCGCCCCGCAGGGCGAGGTGACCTTTGAACACGTGGACTTTAGCTATGTGCCCGACCGCAAGCTGCTGCAGGATATCTGCATCGAGGCTAAGCCCGGCATGCGCTTTGCCCTGGTCGGTCCTACGGGCTGTGGCAAGACAACGCTCATCAATTTGCTGCTGCGGTTCTACGATATCGACGCCGGCCGCATCTCGGTAGACGGGCGTTCGTCGCGCGACTACACGCGCTCGAGCCTGCGCCGCGCCTTTGGCATGGTGCTGCAGGACACCTGGCTGTTCGAGGGCACGGTGGCAGACAACATCGCGTACGGTTGCCCCGATGCCACGCGCGAGCAGGTCATCGAGGCCGCCAAGCGCGCGCATGCGCACAAGTTTATCGTGCAGCTGCCGGGCGGCTACGATACGGTAATCGGCGAGGACGGCGGCACGTTTAGCCAGGGCCAAAAGCAGCTGCTGTGCATCGCGCGCGTCATGCTCACCGACCCGGCAATCTTGCTGCTGGACGAGGCGACCTCGAGCATCGATACCCGCACCGAGCTGCAGGTTCAGGCGGCATTCGACGAGCTCATGGCCGGTCGCACAAGCTTCGTGGTGGCGCACCGCCTGAGCACCATCCGCAACGCCGACTGCATTCTAGTGATGCGCGACGGCGAGATTATCGAGCGCGGCACGCACGACGAGCTGCTGGCGGCAGACGGCTTCTATGCCGAGCTCTACCGCAGCCAATTCGCCCAGTGAGCAAGCCCGTGGGGCAAATTAATCAGGTTTGTTTGTCCCATAGAGCGATCTTGTTATATAGCGTTCTACCAGCGCGTGAAACATTTTGACGATACTCCGTGACACAATTTGACGGCGTTTTGTGAAACAGTTTTTCGGACATTCGTGAAACGTTCTGCGGCGGTTTCAATCCGAAGTACATACTGTTCGAAATCTGTCCAAAGATGTCGTCTGCGTCGTCAATCGACAGACGGTGGTTTACATCCGTCACGTTAGTACTAAGATATTCATCTAATAAATTGCATTAGTGGCTTTAGTTTTGGGGGAAACGAGGCAACGTGACTATGACGTGCTCTTTGGTGGTTAACAGCAAGAGCGGTAATACCAGGATGGTTTCGGGTGCGATCAAGCGCGCTCTACAGGCTGCGGGCGTTGAGTTTGTCCACGCCGCGGCGTTGAGCGACGATGCGGATGCAGATCAGGTTGCGCTCGAGGCGCAGGGCGCCTGCGCGGCCGACACGGTGCTCGTCGGTTTTTGGTGTGACAAGGGCGCGTGCACGCCTTCGGTCGCGGCGTTGCTCTCCGCCTTGCACGGTAAGCGCGTCTTCCTGTTTGGCACCTGCGGTTTTGGCGCCGACCAGAGCTACTATCAGCAGATTATCGACCGCGTAACTTCCAATTTGGCTGGGGATGCCGAGCTTGCGGGCTGGGCGATGTGCCAGGGCAAGATGGGCCCCGCGGTCAAGCAGCGCTACGAGGCCATGCTCGAGCAAGATCCCGATAACGCCCGATTTAAGATGCTGCTCGACAACTGGGTTGCCGCGAAGGACCATCCCACCAAGGAAGATATGGATAACATGGCTGCAGCCGCAAAAAAGGCCGTTTTGGGCGAATAACTTCGCCGCTTGCGGTGCCGCGCGTTCAATCGTACAAACGTGAAAGCCTCGAGATTCTCGGGGCTTTTTTCATGACACGAGGGCGCCCCTTTATTGATGGAAGGCCTAATAAGCTGATTGTTCTATGCCCGGATGTATGCGGAGTGGGATGGGATTTCCGGATGGGTGGGGTTGCGGAAGCTGCGTCCCGGAATTTGCCTTTGGAATGGGATGCGGTTTCCCGTTGAGGGGCTCTGTGGAAACCGCATCCCAGTTTTCGGCCGAGAAATGGGATGCCGTTTCCGGTTGAGGGCCTTGGCGGAAAGTGCGACCCGGAATTTGTGATCGGAGTGGGATGTGGTTTCCCAACGGGGGCACAAGCGGAAGCCGTATCCCACTCCGGACGTGAATTCTGGGACACGGTTCTCAGAGGATTATGGGCTGCGAACTACATGGGGCTGCCATAAAACTCCGGCAAAGGAGGGGTCGGAAATAAATGACACTTCCAGTAGTTTGTTTTAATGTGGGGGGGGGTACCATTATTTTAGTTTCGCAAAAAATCGAACCTTCTATGGGGAAGTTGCGTAGGGGGGTTAGTTATAAGTATTGGATAAAACAGACTAATTTGGGGATAAATGACCGCTTACGCCAAAATAAGTAGCATTTAGCGATAAAACATTGAAAAATGTGTAGCACATCGCTATGTTTTTATTACGAAAAGATTCCAAATTGGCTTATTTCGGACTCACTTTTCAAGCGCCTTGCGGTTCCTGTTGAAACTTGCTGACCTTTGGATGGGTCGAATAGGTCCTCAAGGGGGATGAATTATCACTTTGACGGCGCGTAGACTCAAACGATTTATTGCACTTTTGAGTAGCTTGGCGTTCGCGCTTGTCATAGCCCTTGCCGTTGTTTCTTTTGTGCCTCGCGCATTTGGATACACGCCCTTTGCTGTGCTTTCGGGCTCTATGGAACCCGAGCTTCCCGTTGGCTCCATGGTGTTTGTCCGCCAGGTTGAGCCAACGGATATTGCCGTGGGCGACAATGCAACCTTTTACCGATCGGACGGCGCCGTGGTGACGCACCAGGTGTACGAGATCGACCCTGTGGCGCAGACGATCAGCACGCAGGGAATCGCAAACAAAAATGCAGATGGAAGCATCATGCACGATGCCGAGCAGACGCCTTTTTCGAGTGTTATCGGCACTGTTTCTTTTTGTGTCCCTTACCTGGGCTTCGTTAACGCATATTGCACGACGATGCCCGGTTTGCTTGTTGTGGTGGCCGTTCTGGCGCTGCTGGCCGCGGCGTCGATTGTGCTCGATCGGATGGTTCCCGACGAGCCTGCGGGCAAGCATACCCGCGTGCATGCGAGGGAGCGGCGTTCATAGCGGCAGGGAAAAGCGTCGGCGGCGGTAGGGGCCGTTGCCGGGGAAAACGATTCTCGAAAGGAAGAGAACGATGGAAAACAAGAAGAAAAAGCGCTACGGCATCATTGCCGCCCTGTTGCTGTTGGTGCTGGCTGCCGGCGTGGGTACCTATGCATGGCTGACGGCGCAGTCGAGCCTGACCAACAACTTCACTACTGCGGGCATCAACCACCCCACCACTAATCCTGATAATCCGGATCAGCCGATTCCGGATGACAAGACTAAGGTCAACGGCAATCTGACCGAGACTAACTGGGTTGCGGACTCCAAGCTCGCCCCTGGCGTGTCTGTTCCTAAGAATCCTAATGTCGGTATTGGCAAGGGGTCCGAAAACGCTTATGTGTACGTTTTCGTGAAGAACGAGACAGCGTCTGCTGGGACTGCTGATTCCAAGACGACTTACTTCACCATTAACAAGGGTTGGAAGGCCGTTGAGGCGACCGCTGTTGAGGGCGAACCGACTCATTATCTCGGTGGCCTTTTCGTTTATGTTGGCAATGAGACCGAGGCCACTCCGCTTATTGCCAGCAAGACCGAGGACAAGTGGACCGGTCAGCTGTTCGACCAGGTGACTACGCCCAAGGAGACTGAGCAAAAGGATTTCGCCAATCCTGCCACGATGAAGGTCAACTGCTTTATTTACGCAGCAGATAACACTACTGAGGGTTTGTCTGCGTCTGCTTTGACTGCTGCCAAGGCCTGGGCTGCCAAGTTGCAGCAGTAACCCCCCCCCCCCCCACTGAGATCCCG
>NZ_QSHS01000013.1:0-56620 GCF_003467795.1 Collinsella sp. AM36-4AA | reverse complement strand
TCTGTTGCAATGAAGATGAGAATCAAGGGAGATGTATCTACCGGCAGGACATTTTGCGTAATCTGGGCAATCGCTGATTAATTGCTCGTATAATTGTCTATGTCGAAAGATACAAAAACCTGTACCTTTTTGTGCAACAAAAAAGCCGCTCAACCAGCGGCTTTTCTAATTTTGGTAGGAAAAAAGGCGACCGCCCTGTGTGGACGGTCGCCTTTGTTAATTGTTGTGAAGCTTGCCTTAGGCGCGAGTCTTAATCTCCTCGGTCACCTTCGCAACAAACTCATCGACACCCATCTGAACGGTCTCGTTGGAGCGATCGCGGACGGAGATGTTGCCGGCCTCGACCTCCTTCTCGCCCAGGATGAGCATGTAGGGCACGCGGTCGATGCTGCGGGCCTCGCGGATCTTGTAGCCGATCTTCTCGTCGCGGTCATCGCAGACCACGCGAATGCCGGCCTCCTCCAGCTTGGCGCACACCTCGTGGGCGTAGTCGCGGCTCTTCTCAGAGACGGGAAGCGCCTTGACCTGCACGGGGGCCAGCCAGGTGGGGAACTTGCCCGCAAAGTGCTCAATCAGAATACCGATAAAGCGCTCGATGGAGCCAAAGCACACGCGATGCAGCATGATGGGGCGCTTCTTGGTGCCATCGGCGTCCACGTACTCCAAGTCAAAGTTGAGCGGCATCTGGAAGTCGAGCTGCACGGTACCGCACTGCCAGGTACGGCCGAGCGAGTCCTCCAGGTGGAAGTCGATCTTGGGGCCGTAGAAGGCGCCGTCGCCCTCATTGACCTCGTAGTCCATGCCCAGCTTCTCCAGAGCGGTGCGCAGGCCCTCCTCGGCGCGAGCCCAGTCCTCGTCAGAACCCATGGAGTCCTCGGGGCGGGTGGAAAGCTCAACGTGGTACTTAAAGCCAAACTTCTGGTACACGGAGTCGATGAGGTTGACCACGCCCACGATCTCGTCGGTCAGCTGGTCGGGACGCACAAACAGGTGGGCGTCGTCCTGGTTAAAGCAGCGCACGCGGAACAGGCCGTGCAGGGCGCCGCGCAGCTCGTGACGGTGCACCAGGCCAATCTCGCCGGCGCGAATGGGCAGCTCGCGGTAGGAGTGCGGCTTGGAGGCGTACACCAGCACGCCGCCCGGGCAGTTCATGGGCTTAATGCAGTACTCTTCGTCGTCAATAACGGTGGAGTACATGTTGTCCTTGTAGTGGTCCCAGTGACCCGAGGTCTTCCACAGCTGCTTGTTCATGATGAGCGGCGTGGAGATCTCCACGTAGCCGGCCTTGTGGTGGATCTCGCGCCAGTAGTCCAGCAGCGTGTTCTTAAGGATCATGCCGTTGGGCAGGAAGAACGGGAAGCCGGGGGCCTCGTCGCGCATCATAAAGAGGTCCATCTCGCGGCCGATCTTGCGGTGATCGCGCTTCTTGGCCTCCTCCAGCATGTGCATGTGCTCGTCGAGCTCTTCCTTGGTGGCAAAGGCGACGCCGTTGATGCGGGTGAGCATCTTGTTGTCCTTGTCGCCCTTCCAGTAGGCGCCCGAGACGCCGGTGAGCTTAAAGGCCTTGAGCGCCTTGGTGTAGCAGATGTGGGGGCCGACGCACATGTCGATGTAGTCGCCCTGCTGGTAGAAGGTGATGCGGGCGTCGTCGTCCAGGTCGCCGATGTGCTCGACCTTGTACTTCTCGCCGCGCTCCTCCATAAGGGCGATGGCCTCGGCGCGGGGCTTCTCGTACACGGAGAACTTGAGGTTCTCCTTGACGATCTTCTTCATCTCGGCCTCGATCGCGGGGAAGTCGTCCTCGCTGATCTTGACGCCCTCGGGCAGGTCGACGTCGTAGTAGAAGCCGTTGTCGGTCGCAGGGCCGTAGGCAAAGTCGGCCTGGGGGTACAAGCGCTTGATGGCCTGCGCCATGATGTGTGCGGCGGAGTGGCGGATGACGTGCGTGACCTCGTCCTGCGGGAGCTCGGCCACCGAACCGTCATTGTAGAGTGCCTTCATGGGTATGTTTTCTCCTCTCGGATGCCTGGTGCAAGTGCGTGCGATGCGCTCGGCATTTTTGACTTGCATCATTATAGGCAGGTTGCCTTGGTATACAAGCGCCCGCCGCACCTTAATGGCACGGCGGGCGATTTTCTACGCATGCTTCATCGTGTGGGGCGGGGCTGCGGAGCGCGCGTGCGGTTTGCGGCGTGCCCGTGGCTTGCGGCCGGCCCGGCGATGGATGCGCTACTGGATGCGAGTTCGGCAGTAGGGGCAGACCTTCCAATGCGCATCGAGCGGGCGATGGCAGCTGGGACACACGTTGCGAACCTGGGTATCGCACACCGGGCAGACGACGAAGTCCTTCTCGATGGGCGCCCCGCACTGCGGGCAGGTGCCGTACTGGGCAAGCTGGCGCTCGCGCAGAGCCATGTCCAGCTCCTGCTCCTCGCGGTCGGACGCATAGGAGTGCGGGCGCAGGACCAGGTAGGCGATGAGGCCCACAAACGGGATGAGGGCGATGATGCCCCACGCCACGTAGGCGCTGGCGCCGCGGCGGCGAGCGTCGATGAACACATAGACGACCGACAGCACATACAGGGCGATGATAAAGCCAACGAAGGCATAGACGACGCCCATAAGCTGCGGCGACATGAGCTCGGAGATGTACTTGGACATTACGGGTACCTTTCGGAATATTAACAGTCCGGTCAAGTTTACCACGGGGTTTGTTTATATGGGACCACGGCTAGGGGCGGGGCTGGTGCGGACACAAACATCTCAATCTGTAACAGTTAGGACCGGAATCCGGGTCTAGATGTTACAGATCGAGACACAGAGGTCCCTCCCCGACTTCAATCTCGATCTGTAACATCTTGGGCTCCAAAACCCCTCTTACTGTTACAGATCGAGACAAAGAAAACCGTTCAAACCGAATGTCTCAATCTGTAACAGTTACTCGGCAAAAACAGTCCCAGATGTTACAGAACGAGACAAAACTCTGACACCAGGGGCGGCAGACGAGGTTATCGACGTTACTGAGTCTCCCCTCGCCTGCCGTTGGCGGGTGTTGCCGGGCTGTTCGCCGCATTGCCGCCGCGCTGGGGGCGCGCAGACCGTAGGATGGTTTTATTGACAGCCTGTCAACTTGTCTGGGAGGCACCGTGGCAGAAGCGTTTGATATCGCAATTGTGGGCGCGGGCATTACCGGGTGCGCCATCGCGAGGCAGCTCGCGCGTTATGACCTATCCATTTGCGTGGTCGAGGCAGCAAACGATATCGCACTGGGCGCATCGAAGGCCAACGGCGGTCTGGTGCACGCCGGCTACGATCCGGCCCCGGGCACCGTAAAGGCGCAGGTCAACGCCCGCGGCTGCGAGCTGTATAGCACGTGGGCCCAGGAGCTCGGCTTTTTGTTCCGCCGCACCGGTTCGATGGTGCTGGGGTTTAGCGACGAGGACCGCACGCATCTGGAGAAGCTGCGCCAGAATGGCATAGCCAACGGCGTGCCCGAGCTGTCGATTATCGGCCCCGAGCGCATCCACGAGCTGGAACCGCGCGCGAGTGCCCTGGCCACGTGCGCGCTATGGTGCCCCTCGACTAGCTTTGTCGATCCCTTTGAGGTCGCCATTGCCGCGCTGGAGAACGCCGTCGCCAGCGGCGTGACATTTATGCGGTCTGCGCCGGTGGAAGCGATTGAGGTTGCTGGCGGCGAGGCTACCGACGGGGCCGTGCGCTTTACGCTGGCAACGCCCGCTGGAGACGTGCACTGCCGTTACCTGATCAACGCCGCAGGCAACGGAGCCGCGGACATCTCGCATATGGCCGGTGCCGAGGAGTTCCAGATGGTCTGGCGCCAGGGCAACATCGTGGTGCTGGACAAGGAACCGCGTGCGCTCATGCCGCTCTACCCCGTGCCCACGCCGGTGTCCAAGGGCGTTATCGTCACGGGTACCGTACACGGCAACACCGTGATTACCGCGACCGCCGCCGTGCGCGAGCCGGGCGACACGCAGACCTATGCGGATGACGTCAACGCGCTCCTGACCGGTGCGCGCAAGCTGGTGCCCGATCTGGACACGCGTCGCGTGGTGCGTGCATTTGCCGGCGGGCGCCCCGTCATTAAGGGGACGAACGACTTTTTTATTGGGCAGTCGGCCATGGTGCCGGGGCTGTTCCAGGCCGCAGGCATTCAGTCGCCGGGCGTGGCGAGCGCGCCGGCCATTGCCGAGCGCATGGAGCAGGTCCTGCGCGATGCTGGCGTGGACCTGCGCGAACGGGACGACTGGAACCCGATTCGCCAAGCGCTGGACGACTTTGACCGCGCGCCGCTTGCGCGCAAGGAAGAACTTATTGATTCCGACCCCGCGTGGGGGCAGATTGTCTGCCGCTGCGAGACGGTGCCCGAGGCCGAGATTGTAGCCGCGATCAGGCGCCGCCCGGGCGCGGTTTCGGTCGAGGGCGTCAAGCGCCGCTGCCGCGCCGGCATGGGCCGCTGCCAGAGCGGCTTTTGCCAGAGCCGCGTGGTGGCGATTCTAGCCCGCGAGCTGGGCTGCGACCCCAGCGAGGTGCTGCTGGAGGACACTGGCTCGTGGCTGGTTGAGGGACCGCTGAAGGGGGTGCGCTAGGATGGCGACGCTTGATATGCGCGACGAACGCGCAGAGGCAGGAGCCGTAGCGTCGGTGTCGACGCAGGCATTCGACGTGGTCGTTATCGGCGGCGGGCCCGCCGGCATGGCGGCCGCGCTTTCGGCGCATAAGGCCGGCGCGCGCGTGGCCATCGTGGAGCGTGAGCAGCACTTAGGCGGCATCCTGCGCCAGTGCATCCACCCCGGCTTTGGCCTTTCGCACTTTAAGCAGGAGCTCACCGGCCCCGAGTACGCACAGCGCTTTATCGACCAGGTGCGCGCGATCGACATCGCGCTGTTCTTGAATAGCATGGTGCTTGGGATTGATTCGGACGAGTCCACGGAAGACGCCGCGGCCCACACCGTCACGCTCATGAGCCCCACCGGCATGCTGCAGCTCACCGGGCGCGCGGTCGTCCTTGCCATGGGTTGCCGCGAGCGCACCCGTAGCGAGATCAAGATTCCCGGCAGCCGACCCGCCGGCGTGTTTACGGCCGGCCTGGCGCAGCGATACATCAATATCGAGAACCTCAAACCCGGCTCGCGCGCCGTCATTTTGGGCTCGGGTGACATCGGGCTGATCATGGCGCGCCGCTGCACGCTCGAGGGGATTTCGGTCGAGGGCGTGTACGAGCTCATGCCGTACGCCAACGGCCTGCGCCGCAATGTGAAAAATTGTCTGGACGACTTTGGCATTCCGCTGCATCTGTCTACCACGGTCACGCGCGTGATCGGGCACGACCGCGTGGAGGCCGTCGAGGTAAGTCAGGTCGATGAGCACCTGGCACCCATTCCGGGAACCGAGCGCATCGTTTCGTGCGACACACTGCTGCTCTCGGTGGGCCTGATTCCCGAGAACGAGCTTTCGGTTGCCGCGGGTGTAGAGCTTGACCCGCGCACGCGAGGCGCCGTGGTGGACCAGAGCCTGCAGACGGGCGTACCAGGCATCTTTGCCTGCGGCAACGTGCTGCACGTGCACGACCTGGCCGACAACGTGACGACCGAGTCCGAGCGCGCCGGTGCAGCCGCGGCGGCGTACGCGCTGGTTGGCGGGGCCGAAACGAACGCGGTCGCGGACACGAGCTGCGAGCTCACGGTCTCCCCTGCCGGCATTGCGGGCTACGCGCTGCCGGGACGCATTACGGCTGTGGCGCTCACCAAGCTCAACTTCCGCGTACGCCGGCCGGTCGATACCGCTCGAGTACGCATCTTGGCCAACGGCGAAGAAGTGTTTGCGGGCAAAGTCCGCGCGTTTAAACCGAGCGTCATGGAAAGCTTCCCGCTGCCGGCTAAGGTGATTCAACGCGCACTCGACCTGGGTGCCAGCGAAATCGTCCTGTCCGTCGATCCCGTTGAGGAGGCATAGCTCATGAGTACGAATGTGACCGAGACGCTGCAGTTCAACTGCACCACCTGCCCATCCGAGTGCCTCCTGACCGTAGAGGTGGAGCACGACGCCAATGGCACCGTGGTGGAAGTGCGCTCCGTAACCGGTAACAACTGCCCGCGCGGCGATACGTTCGCACATCAGGAGCTCACCTGCCCCATGCGCGTGCTCACAACGACCGTGGCCGTCTCCGGCGGCGACGAAGCCCTACTCCCCGTCCGCACGGCCGAAGCCATCCCGCTAGAACTCCACGCCCAAGCCATGAACCTCATCCGAGGCCTAGTCGTCAACGCCCCCATCCGCATGGGCGACGTCGTGCTGGAAGATCTTCTCGACACCAACATTGACCTAGTCGCCAGTATGGACATCGACCCAGCCTAAGAAGCAAATTTGGGACGGGGCACTTTTAGCTACCCCGCTCCCTTCTTTTCGGTTGCAAAAGCGCCCTCTTGGCTGCTATCGGATTTGTGCCATTTCAAAACTACCCCGGTTTACGGGGCTGATTCGGAGACCCCCATCCATACAGGCATTTTTCGATTTTTGATAAGCCGTCTACCTGCGGTTTTAATTTCGCAATTTTTCCCATGGTCAAGCAATACAGGTCCAGCCCCGTAATCCGCCATAGTTTTGAAACCAGCCCATTTGGGACGGACCTCTTATGGCTACTTTTACCTATCATTCCGCATGTTGGACGCAGCTAAAATAGCCCGTCGCAAATTGACTACCCTGGCATTGGGGATACCATGGTGGCAACCTAGCGAAAGGATGTTTCATGGCACATGTCGATGACCAGCGTGTGGCGCGCGTGCTCGATGCGCTCGAGGCTCAGCACCCCGGCGCACAGCTGCTCGTAAACGACCCATGGTCGATCTATTACCTGACCGGCTTTTATGCCGATATGTTCGAGCGTTTTTGCGGCGTGCTGCTCGTGCGCGATGCCGAGCCGGTGATCCTGGTCAACGCACTGCATCAACTGCCCGAGTACGACAATGCCCGCGTCGCCTATCACACCGATACCGATGTCGTGGCCGACGCCATCGCTCGCGAGGTCGATCCGACCAAACCGCTCGGCATCGACACCGTCATGCGCTCCGGCTTTTTGATGCCGCTCATGGAGCGCCACGCCGCAAGCGAGTTTTTCCTGGGTGACTTTGCCGTCACTGCCGCGCGCACCTACAAAGACGCCGCCGAACAGGAGCTCATGCGCGTGTCCTCTGCCGCCAACGACGCCGTGATGGCCGACGCGATTAAGCTCGTCCACGGGGGTGTGACGGAACGCGAAATTGCTGACCAAATGCTCGGCCTGTATCGCAAGCACGGCTGCGAGGGCTTTAGCTTTCCGCCGATCGTGAGCTTTGGTGCCAACGCCGGCGACCCGCATCACGAACCCGACGATACCGTGCTCAAGCGTGGCGACGTGGTGCTGTTCGACATTGGCGGACGGCATCGCAACTACTGCTCGGACATGACGCGCACGTTCTTTTGGGGCGAGCCGGACGAGGAGACAACACACATCTACGATATCGTACGCCGTGCCAACGAGGCCGCCGAAGCACTCATCGCACCGGGCGTGCGCATGTGCGACCTGGACCGTGCCGCGCGCGACGTGATTGAGGACGCAGGCTATGGCAAATACTTCACACATCGCCTGGGCCACTCGATTGGTCTGCAGGACCACGAGCCGGGCGACGTCTCGCTCGTCAACGAGCAGGTCGTAGAGCCTGGCATGACGTTCTCCATCGAACCGGGCATCTACCTCCCCGGCCGCACCGGCGTCCGCATCGAGGACCTGGCCCTGGTGACCGAGAACGGCGTCGAGATTCTCAACGCCTACCCCCACGATCCGGTCCGTCTGGACTAGGCAATGCGGCAAAGGCGCTGTCCCTTTGCCGCATCCCACCAATACCGCGCCACAAAAACGGCCTATCTACTACGTTTAACCCGCATAGGGCGACCATACCCGCGTTTTCGCAAAATCCGCAAGCCGTCTACCTGCGGTTTTAATTTTGCAATTCTCGGTGTGGTCGGGGGTATTCGCTAAAACGTAGTAGATAGGCCCATTTCGTGGCAAGCGAGTCAACTCGGGGCACAGGGCAGCCAAAAAGCCCCGTCCCAAATTGACTGCTTTTGAGCTGCAGTGATATACGGACCGTTTGAGGCTTCTGGCTTGTAAAACAGTCCGTATTTCACCGCAACTGATGAGGGGATGGGTTAGCGCAACAGGCCTGCTACTTCGCCGGCTAGGGTGATGGTACCGGCGGCAACGAAGGACTCGCCCGCGGCATCGAAGGCAGCGAGGGCCTCGGGCACGCTCGGGTATACGCCCGCGAGCTTATCGGCATCAACGAGGCCGGCGAGCTCCTCCGCCGGCAGGGCGCGATCGGAATCGGTCTGTGTCACGACCACACGGGGGAACGCCGGAACCAAAAGGTCAACGATACCCGCCACGTCCTTGTCGGCCAGCGCAGCGCACAGCAGCGTGGGGCGATTCTCTACGCACGGATCGATCTCGTCCAGCGCGCTCACAAAGTTCTCGCAGCTCTGAGGGTTATGGCAGGCGTCGATCAGCTTGAGCGGATCAGTTCCCAGCACATCAAATCGGCCCGGCGTGGGGCAGCCCACAAGCGACACATCGAGCTTGTCATGATCGAGCTCGCGAGCCAGATACCCCTCGCAAAGCATAATCGCGCACGCAGCATTCTGCGGCTGATACGCCGGCTTGACCATGCTCGACGTATAAATCGCACGCGGCGTAGTGCAGCTAAACTCAACCGTATCGCCCACATGCGCCGGCACCTTGGTCGTGGCATGGTTCACCACCAGCGGCACGACGCCGCACTCGCGACAACGGGCATCCATCACGCGCTGAACGCTCGCCTCATGCGTGCCCTCGCCCAGTACAACCAGGCGTCCGGGCTTAATGACCGCAGCCTTCTCCCCCGCAATGGCCTCGAGCGTATCGCCCAAAATACGTGTGTGATCGAGCCCAATGCCCGTAATGGCAACGGCAACGGGATCGGTCGCGCTCGTGGCGTCCCAACGCCCGCCCATGCCAACCTCGAGCACGGCAACATCCACCGCGGCCTCGGCAAACACCACAAGTGCAGCAGCCGTCAAAAGGTCAAACGGCGTGATGGTATAGGCGCGCTCCCCCGCCGCCACACGACGGGCATTCACTCGATGCCCCGCCTCAACAGCGGCCGAAACGCCACGGGCGAATGCCTCATCGCTCACGACGCATCCATCGACTTCCATGCGCTCGGGATAGCGTACCAGCTGTGGCGACGTATACAGCGCGGTCTTGAGCCCCTCACCATGAAGAATAGCAGCCGAAAAACGCGTAGTCGAAGTCTTGCCATTGGTACCGGCGACCTGAATGCAATCGAAATACTCGTCCGGACGTCCCAGCTCATCAAGCATATCGACAACTGTCTCAAGCAGAGGACCAGCATCCCCAGAAATCCGCCCCGCATCGGCAGCCAGCCCAACAGCCTCATCAAACGAAAGCAACTCAAACGAGAAAGGAACGACATACGACCCAGAACGCTTAGCCATAACCCAAAGTCCCCCATTACATAAAAAGAGGCCCGTAATAAACAACGAGCCCATCCCATTCAAAATATCAGCCAAACACCGCTTTGCAGCGAGCTAAAGGCCACAACCAAGTGGCCCTAACCCACCAGCTGCAAACAACCACGTAACCGCTATGGGAGCGGTTTGGGGCTTTGCTCGATACAAGTTCCGCACGAGCCGAAGGCCACTTAATGTGGCCTTCGTGCGAGCAGGACTGTCCGCAGTAGCGAGTAAAGCCCCAAAACCGCGTCCCCCAGTAACGCCTACGAGAAGTCAGCAACCTGAGCAGTCAGCGCCGCCAGGATCTCCTTGAGCTCAGCTGCACGGTCCCTCTTCTTCTGGACCACCGCGGGTGCGGCCTTGGCCACAAAGCCCTCGTTGGCAAGGGTCTTCTCGCAGCCAGCAAGCTCCTTCTGGGCCGCGGCGATCTCCTTCTCCAGGCGTGCCTTCTCGGCCGAAAGGTCAACCTTGCCCTCGAGCACCACAAAGACCTCGACACCGCTATCGACCACGGCAATGCTCGCAGCCGGCTTCTCAACATCGGTGCCCATGACCAGCGAAGCGGTGTTCGCCAGCGGCTCAATCGTGGAGCGCAGGCTCTCGAGCTTCTCGATGTCCTCGGCACCGGCGCGCACGACCACGTCGAGCTCCGCCTTGGGGCTTAAGCGATAACGCGAACGGGTGGCACGGGCGGCGGAAACGACGGCACGGCACAGCTCAAACGCGCGCTCGGCGGGCTCGTCGACGTACTTGGCGTAGTCGGCGGGCTCGGGCCACTTGGCGATCATGAGCGCCTCGGCGCGGTTCACGTTGCCCTCGGCGTCCAGGTCGAGCACGCTCGCCGGCATGTTGTCCCAAATCTCCTCGGTGACAAACGGCATAAGCGGGTGCATCAGGCGAATGGAGGTGTCGAGCACAAAGATCAGGTTGCGCTGCGCCTGTAGACGGCCCTCGCCCTTCAGACGGGCCTTGGTGACCTCGACGTACCAGTCGCAGACCTCGTTCCAGAAGAACTGCTGCAGGCCGCGGGCCATGTCGCCAAAGGTGTAGTTCTCAATACCCTCGGTGACCATCTTCACGGCCTTGGCCAGGCGGCTGAACATCCAAGCGTCGGCCGGCGTCTCCACGACAGGCTCGCCGGGCGTGTAGCCCTCCATGTTCATGAGCAGGAAGCGGCTGGCGTTCCAGATCTTGGTCACAAAGCTCTTGGCCTGGTCGGTACGCGGGCTGTCGATGAGCTTCTTGGTCTTCTTGTCGATGTTCGCGTCAAACTTGACGTCCTGGTTGTTGGTGCACAGCGTGAGCAAGTTGAAGCGCATGGCGTCGGCGCCGTACATGCCAATGAGGTCCATGGGGTCAACGCCGTTGCCCTTGGACTTGGACATGCGGCTGCCGTCCTTGGCCAAGATCGTCGGGTATATGACGACGTCCTTAAACGGCACCTCGTCCAAGAAATACAGCGAACTCATGACCATGCGGGCGACCCACAGCGCGATGATGTCGCGTGCGGTGACGAGCGCCGTCGTGGGGTGATGGCCCTCGAGCAGCTCCGGCTTTTGCGGCCAGCCCTGCGTGGCGAAGGTCCACAGCTGCGAGCTGAACCAGGTGTCCAGCACGTTCTCGTCCTGATGCACGTGATGGCCGCCGCACTTGGGACACACATCGGTGTCCTCGGTGAGGGCGTCCTCCCAGCCGCAGTCCTCGCAGTAGAACACGGGAATGCGATGGCCCCACCACAGCTGGCGCGAGATGCACCAGTCCTTGAGGTTTTCCATCCAGGTGGTGTAGGTCTGCGTCCAGCGCGCGGGGTGGAAAGTGACCTTGCCGGAGTTGACGGCGTCGAGCGCCGGTCCCTTGAGCTTGTCGACGGCCACAAACCACTGCTCGGACAGCCACGGCTCCAGCGCGGAGTCGCAACGGTAGCAGTGCATGACGGAGTGGTCGAGGTCCTCGACGTGATCGAGCAGGCCGTGCTCCTCAAACCACTTGATGACGGCCTCGCGGCACTCCTCGCGGTTCATGCCGGTGAACTCGCCGTAACCCTCGACGACCACCGCGTGCTCGTCGAAGATATTGATCTGCGGCAGGTCGTGGGCCTGACCCATGGCGTAGTCGTTGGGGTCGTGGGCGGGGGTGACCTTGACGAAGCCGGAGCCAAAGTTGGCATCGACGTGCCAATCCTCAAAGATGGGAATCTCGCGGTCGACGATGGGGAGCTTGACGGTCTTACCCACGAAGGCGGCCTTCTCGGGATCCTTCGGGGAGACGGCGACGCCCGTGTCGCCGAGCATGGTCTCGGGGCGCGTGGTGGCGACGACGATGTAGTCCTGGCCGTTAACCGGCTCGGTCAGCGGGTAGCGCAGGTGCCACAGGTGACCCTTCTCGTCCTTATACTCGGCCTCATCGTCCGAAATGGCGGTGGTGCAGTTGGGGCACCAGTTGACGATGCGCTTGCCGCGGTAGATCAGACCGTCGTGGTACCAGTCGCAAAAGACCTTGCGCACGGCCTGCGCGTAGTCCTCGTCCATGGTAAAGCGCTCGTTATCAAAGTCGACGGAGCAGCCCATGCGCTTGATCTGCTCGACGATGATGCCGCCGTACTCGTGGGTCCAGTCCCAGCAGGCGTCGACAAACTTATCGCGACCGATCTCCAGGCGGCTGATGCCCTCGCTCTTGAGCTTCTTGTCGACCTTGGTCTGCGTGGCGATACCGGCGTGATCGGTGCCCAGCACCCAGCGCGTGGACTTGCCGCGCATGCGGGCCATACGGATGATGGCGTCCTGGATGGAGTCGTCAGTAGCGTGACCCATATGGAGCTTGCCGGTCACGTTGGGAGGCGGAATGGTGACGGTGCAGTCGCCCACGCCCTCACGGCGCTTGTAGTAGCCGCCGTCGAGCCACTTCTGCAGGATCGCCGGCTCGTTGGTCGACGGATCGTAGTTCTTGGGCATTTCTTCCATATATCTCTCCCTGTCCCGCCGGCGTGTCCGCCTGCTTGGTTTTCGCTCGGTCAAGTCCTGGCTCGCACGAAGGCCACATTAAGTGGCCTTCGGCTCGTGCGGAATCTACGAAAACCAAGCAGGCGGACACGCCTTAGGTATCGATTACTTCAGTCTGAAGATACTAGCTAAACAATCTCACAGAATAGCACAGGCATACCTACCAAAAAGGGACAGGTTTATTTTGGCAGGTTTTATCAGGCAGAATGACGTTTGCCCATATAAAACCGACCAAAATAAACCTGTCCCTAAAAGGCAGGTCCCGCAGTGGTTGCCGCGGGACCTAAACGGGCGCTATTTACCCATAGATGCGCTGGGGCTGTTCTTCGCCCTTTACGGAGGCTTCGGTCACGATGACCTTGGCGACGCCCTCCTCGCTGGGAAGGTCGAACATCGTCTGCTGCAGCACGTCCTCGCAGATGGCGCGCAGGCCGCGGGCGCCGGTCTTGCGGGCAAGCGCCATGCGGGCGATCTCGTGCAGGGCCGCGTCCTCAAACTCAAGCTCAACGTCCTCGAGCTGGAACATCTTGCGGTACTGGCGCACCACGGCGTTCTTGGGCTCGGTCAGGATCGACACCAGGTCGTCCTCATCGAGCGCCTGCGTCTGGGTGACAACGGGCGTACGGCCCACGAACTCGGGGATCATGCCAAAGGCGTTAAGGTCCTGCGGAAGCACCTGACGCAGCAGGTCGTTCTCGTCGACCGAGGTGGGGCCGGCAATCTCGGAGTTAAAGCCCACGCCCTTGTTGCCCACGCGATCGGCAATGATCTTGTCCAGACCCACAAAGGCACCGCCGCAGATAAACAGGATGTTGGTCGTGTCGATCTGCAGGAGCTCCTGCTGGGGATGCTTGCGGCCGCCGGTGGGCGGAACGCTGGCCACCGTGCCCTCAAGAATCTTAAGCAGTGCCTGCTGAACGCCCTCGCCCGAAACATCACGGGTAATAGAGAGGTTCTCGGCCTTGCGGGCGATCTTGTCAATCTCGTCCACGTAGATAATGCCCACCTGAGCGCGCTCAATGTCGCCATCGGCGGCGTTGATGAGCTTGAGCAGGATGTTCTCCACATCCTCTCCCACGTAGCCAGCCTCGGTGAGCGCGGTGGCGTCGGCGATGGCAAACGGAACCTCGAGGATGCGCGCGAGCGTCTGGGCGAGCAGGGTCTTGCCGGTACCGGTGGGGCCGAGCAGCAAAATGTTGGACTTGGCGAGCTCCACCTCGTCCATGTCATCGTCAAGCTGCGAGCCCATGCCGTCGTCAAAGGCAGACAACGCGGCGCCGCCCTCGATCACGCGGCGATAGTGATTGTACACGGCCACCGACATGGCGCGCTTGGCGTCCTCCTGACCCATAACATAGGCCGAAAGCTCGTCATAGATCTCGTGCGGCGTCGGCACGTGCGTGATGACCTGGCGGTCGTCCTCGAGCTCAAAGCCCTCGGCCTCGGGGTCCACGGCGGGCTGCCCAGCAGCCTGGCCGTGATCGTTGAGGAAGCCCGGCAGCTTGCCGTTGCGGGCAGCGTCCATAAAGTCCGAAGCCAGCGACTCCTCCAAGATCTCAGAGCAAGCGGCGACGCACTCGTCACAGATAAAGATGTTGGTCGGGCCCTTTACGAGGCGACGGACCTGGCCCTGCTCTTTTCCGCAGAAGGAGCAGCGAATGGGGTTGCCGTTCTCGTCAAAGTTGTCCTGCATGTTTCCTGCCATCCTAGGCGTCCTTCGCGGCGAGATCGCGAGAGGTGACGATACGGTCAATCAGGCCGTAGTCGAGGGCCTCGGCAGCGGTCAGGTAGTTGTCGCGCTCGGTATCGGCCTGGACCTTCTCGATGGGCTGGCCCGAGGCGTCGGACAGAATCTGGTTGAGCTCGCGACGGGTCTTCTTAATCTCCTCGGCCACGATCTCGATCTCGGTCTGCTGACCCTGGGCACCGCCGCTGGGCTGGTGAATCATGACTTTGGAGTGAGGCAGGCAGAAGCGCTTGCCCTTAGCGCCGGCCGAAAGCAGCACGGCGGCCATGGACGCGGCCATACCGACGCAGATGGTGGAGACCTGCGGCTTGATGAAGTTCATGGTGTCAAGAATCGCCAGGCCGGAGTAAACCTCGCCACCGGGCGAATTGATGTAGAGCGAGATATCCTTCTCGGCATCCTGGCTCTCAAGATGCAGTAGCTGGGCAACGACCAGGTTGGCGCTGACGGAGTTAATCTCCTCGCCCAAGAAGATGATGCGGTCGTTGAGCAGGCGCGAATAGATATCGTAGCTGCGCTCGCCGCGCGGCGTCTGCTCGATAACGTATGGCACGAGGGCGGAATCGAACTTAGCGATCATACGCATCTCCATTTCTCTTACGGACCAATAGTGGTTCTAGACAAACGTACGGTGCCCGCATGCTATGCATTGGCTGGCACCGTACGAAGCAACCGGATAACCGGCTTATAACTTTACCCCATCACGGGCACATACATGCGCTCGCGGGCAAGGTGGCGAGAATTACTCGGCGTCCTTGGCGGTCTCGTCGACCTCGGTCACCTTGGCATTCTCGACCAGGTGATCGACGGCCTTGGAGCGACGGATGGACTCGCGGACGGCAGGCATGCGGCCATCGGCGATGAACTCGGCCTTAGAAGCCTCGACGTCCTTGACGCCGGCCTTCTCGAACTCGGCGTTGATGTCGTCCTCGGTGACCTCGATCTTGAGCTCGCGGGCGAGGGCGTCCAGAGCCAGGGACTCACGGGCAACGTCGTTGGCCTGCTTATGCAGGTCGCCGATGAACTGCTCCATGGTCAGACCGGAAGCGGGCAGCCAGGTGTCCAGGGTCATGCCGCGGGCAGCGAGGTTGGACAGGAAGTTCTGGCCAAGCTCCTCAAAGACGGACTGCTCGTAGTCGGCATTCATCTCGTCGAGCTGCAGACGCTCGGCGAGAGCGGAGACGCAACGGTTCTCCTTCTCGGTCGGCAGGCGGGAAGCCTTGTCCTGCTCGATCTCGATCTTGATGGCGTCGCGCATGGCGTCGATGCTGTCGAAGCCGAAGTCGGACTTAACGAGCTCGTCGGTGAGCTCGGGGGTGTTGCGGACCTTGATGCCTTTGACGGTGACCTCGACGGTGTGGGTCTCGGCCTCCTCGCCCTCCTCGGCCTCGTCGGTCCAGGTGACGGTCTTGACGTCGTCGACGTTAGCGCCGATCAGGGCCTCGTTGAACTCCTTGGGGTTGCTGTCGCTACCGGCGATGAGCATGCGGCCCTCGGCAGCGAAGTTGTCGGCGTTCTCGACGGCCTTGAGGTCGACGGTAACGTAGTCCTCGGCCTCGACGGCGCGACCCTCGACGCCCTCGAAGGTGGCACGGTAGTTGAGGAGCATCTCGACCTGGTTGTTGATCTCGGACTCGGTGACCTCCGCAGGGGGCATCTCGATCTCGACGGCGTCGAAGGAAGAGAGCTCGGCAGCAGGACGCAGGGAGAACTCGACGGTGTAGGTGTAGTCCTCGTGATCCTTGGCGAGGTCAAGCTCCTTGTAGTCACCGTTCTTGGTGGGGACGATGTCCAGCTCGTTGAGGACGGCGGGCTCGTTGGCGGCGATCAGGTCGTTGGTGGCCTGAGCGAGGGTTGCCTCGGCGCCAAGAGCAGAGTCGATGACCGGACGGGGAGCCTTACCGGCACGGAAGCCCGGGAAGCGGTACTTCTTGGCGGTGTCCTTGTAGGCCTTCTTGATCGCGGCGTCGACGTCGGCGGCCGGGATGGTGACCGTAGCGGTGAGCTTGGCGTCCTTGACGTCAGAAGCGGTGATGTTCAACACGTTCCTCCTCATACTGCCCAGCTTATCTGAGGTGCTGGTACCTTTATGCAACAAAGAGTCGCGACGGCCGAAGCCGACGCAGATGCGTTGGTGCGGGCGAAAGGACTCGAACCTTCACGGGAATCCCACCAGAACCTAAATCTGGCGCGTCTACCAATTCCGCCACGCCCGCATGAGCGCACAGACTAGGAATGATAGCAGATACGAACGACAAGCGCACGCACACCTTTTACAAGCTCACGACCTCACCACGAGTGCGAAAGGCGGGGCGAGTTGCCCCGCCCCGCCCATTACGACTTGTTCGCCGACCCGCTACTCCCCCAGCAGGGCCTTTTCGGGCGTGATCGGCAGCGAGCGCACCTGGTGGCCGGTGGCGTGTGCCACGGCCGAGGCAACGGCGGCGAGCGGCGTGTTGATGACGACCTCGCCGATCGACTTGGCGCCAAACGGACCCGTCGGCTCGTAGCTCGGCTCAAAGGCCACGCGAATGCTGCCGATATCCAGGCGCGTGGGCAGCTTGTAGCTCATAAAGTTGCCGGTGCGCAGGCGGCCACGGTCGTCGTGCTCGACGATCTCGTAGAGCGCATGACCGATACCCTGGGCAATGCCGCCCTCGGCCTGGACGCGCGCGAGCGCCTCGTTGATCACGGTGCCGCAGTCCACAGCCGCCGCGTAGTCCACCACGGTCACCTTGCCGGTGGCCTTATCGACCTCGACCTCGGCAATGCCGGCCATAAACGGCGGAGGCGAAACGGGCAGGCAGGCAGAGGCATGCGAGGTGAGCGCGTCGCCGCCCGCGATGTTCTTGACGCATAGGTTGGCAAAGTCGCGCAGCGTGAGGTAGCGGTTCTGCTCGCGCGCGGCACGCTCGTCGGACAGGCGCACGTACTGGCCATCAAAGACCACGTCGGCGGCGTCCACATCCCACATCTGGGCGGCCTTGACGCAAATCTTCTCGCGCAGCTCGGTCGCGGCGTTCTTGGCTGCCAGGCCCGTCACGTAGGTACCGGAGCTCGCGTACGAGCCGGCGTCGAACGGCGACACGTCGGTATCCACGCCGCGCACCACAATGAGCGAGCTTTCAACGCCCAACTCCTCGGCGGCAATCTGCGCCAGAATCGTATCGACGCCCATGCCGTTATCGGTGGCGCCGGTCGAAAGCGTAATAAAGCCGTCCTCTTCCAGGCGCATGTCGATGCCGGCGATGTCCACGTTGGAGATGCCCGAGCCCTGCATGGTGAGCGCGCAGCCCAGGGCGCGCACGCGGTCGCCCAGGTCCACGGCCAGCGGCTTGTCGCGCCAGCCGATCATGTCCATCGCACGCAGCAGGCAGCGGTCGAGCGCGCAGGCGTTGAGCTTCTCGTTGTAGTACTGCGGCATGACCTCGCCCTCGCGCACGATGTTCTTAAGGCGCAGGTCGGCAGGGTCCATGTGCAGCATGTCGGCGAGCTCGTTGACGGCGCTCTCCACGGCAAACTGGCCCTGGGTAGCACCGTAGCCGCGATACGCGCCGCCGCGGTTGGTGTTGGTGTAGACGGCGTCCCACCTAAAGCGGCTCGCCTTCACATGGTTGTAGATGGGCAGGCTCTTGTGGCCCGAAAGGCCGATGGTCGTGGTGGCGTGCTCGCCGTACGCGCCGGCGTTGGACAGCGTATGCAGGTCGATGGCCGTGATGGTGCCGTCGTTCATGGCGCCCAGCTTAACGGTCATCTGCATCTGATGGCGCGAGTTGCCCGCGGTGATGGTCTCCTCGCGGGTGTAGCAGCAGTAGCTCGGACGGCCGGTCTGCTGTGTCACGAACGCCACGAAGATCTCACAGCAGCCCGTCTGCTTGGAGCCAAAGCCGCCGCCGATGCGCGGCTTGATAACCTGCACCTGCGACTGCGGAATGTCGAGCGACTGCGCGACCATGCGGCGCACGTGGAAGGGCACCTGCGTGGAGGAGGTCACCGAGATGCGGCCGAACGCGTCGGTCGTCGCGAAGGCGCGGAAGGTCTCCATGGGCGCGGTCTGCGTGGCCTGGCTGGTGTAGGTGCGCTCAAAGACGATGTCGCTCTGGGCAAAGGCCTCGTCCAGGTCGCCAAAGTCGCTGGTACCGCTGCACACCAGGTTACGGGGAACGTCGCCGCCCTGCGGGAACATGAAGGTCACGTCGCCCTCGGGGTGGACCACGATGTCGTTATCGAGCGCCTGGGTAAAGTCGAGCAGGGGCTCGAGCACCTCGTAGTCGACCTTGATGAGCTTGAGCGCCTTATCGGCGGCCTCCTCGGTCTCGGCGGCGACGATCGCCACCTCTTCGTTTTGGTAGCGCACGAGGTTCTCGAGGATCAGACGGTCGTAGGGACTCGGCTGCGGATAGCTCTGACCGGCGATGGTAAAGCGACGCTTGGGCACGTCCTCGTAGGTATAGACGCCCACCACGCCGGGCACCTTCAGGGCGCGCGACGTGTCGATGGAGCGGATCTTGGCGCGGGCATACGGGCTGCGCTTGAGCTTGACGATCAGGGCGCCGGCGGGCACCAGGTCGCCCGTGTAGACCGGACGGCCCTCGAGCAGGGCCTTCGAGTCCTTCTTGGGCTGTTTGTGGGTGATTTGCTTGTAGGAGACGCCGTCGCAGCTGGTGTCGTTGACCGGCAGCTCGGGCATCTCAAAGCCCACCCGCACGCCGGACTCGTTGAGAAAGCGCACGATGGCGCGCAGCTGGCTCTCGTAGCCGCTGCAGCGGCAAAGATTGCCGGCGAGCTGGCGCGAGAGCTCCTCGCGCGTGGCGACGAGCGTCGGGTCCTCCTTGGCGGCGCGGGCGAGCGCCAGCACGTTCATGATGAGGCCGGGGGCGCAAAAACCGCACTGCTCGGCGCCTTCGGCAGCCATCGCGCGGGCGAGCGCCTCGGACTCGGCCTTGAGGCCCTCGAGCGTGGTGACGGAGCGGCCCTCGACGCGCGCGGCGGGAACCGAGCAGCTCAGCACCGGGTCGCCGTCGAGCCACACCGTGCACAGGCCGCAGTTGGTGGTTTCGCAGGCGCAGCGTACCGACGCGCAGCCCTGCTCGCGCAGCAGCGCAAAGAGCATGGTGTCGGGGGCAATCTGAACCTTGACCTTGCGACCGTTGAGCGTAAAAGAAAGATCGATGAGTTTGGCAGCCATTAGCGCACCTCGCTAGAATCGACGCCGGGCACGCGGCGGCAGGAATACTCGTCCGTGGCGTGCTTGGGAATCTGCACGCCCTCGAGCTCGCGGACAAGCGCGGCCGAAAGCTCAATGCCGGCGGCGCGGCGCACGGCCTGAATCGCCAGCGGGGCCGAGATGCGGCGGCGGTAGTCGGCCGAGCCCCACAGGTTGGTGCCGTAGCTCAGGGTACGCACGGATGCGGCAAGGGCGCACAGCTCGTCCTCGGAAGGCTGCTCGTTCACCAGGCCGCATGCCTCGCCCCGCAGCAGGGTCGCGCGCAGCGGGCGGGCACCCACGGTGACGTGCCAGGAGCCGTCCCACCAGGCGGCGGTGACGTTCAGCGAGGGGAAGTCGGTCGCGGCCTTGCGCACGGCCTCGTAGCTTGCGCGGTAGTCGTGTTTAACGACCACAACATGCTCGATCACGTCGCGCACGTAGCCCATGTTCACAAACTCGGCGAGCGGCACGCGGCCGGCACCTGTCAGCTTAACGTATGAATCGAGTGCCAAAAAAGCCGAAAGCACGTCCGAGAAGCCAAAGCGGCCGTAGATGCTGCCGCCCACCGTGGCGGTATTGCGCAGCTGCACGCCCACGATATCGTGGACGGCAAACTCAAAGACATTGTTGACGAGCGCGTTGAGCTCGGCATGGCGCTCGAGCTGGCGTAGGGTGCACATGGCACCGATGCGAAACTCGGTCTCGGTCTCCTCGATCTGATCGAGTCCGCAGGCCGAAAGGTCAATCGCCGTCGCCACGCGACGCGAACCCAGGCGCATCCAGATGCCGCCGCCCACAATCTTGTTGTTGCGGTTCTTCTGTAAGAGCTCATAGGCTTCGGCCGCGTTTCCAACACGGACGTAGGTACCGAACTTGAGCACGTTCTCCCCCATCTCTTTACTTGTCCAGTACTTTTAAGTGTACCAAACGAGGGGCCGCACACCGATTTAGGACAAAATCCACCCACCCATCCATAACTTGCGGTGATATACGGACTGATTAGCCGTTCTGGAACGCAAAACAATCCGTATTCCACCGCAAGTTATGAGGAGTCCTCCGGGATAGAAAAGGCTCCCAGCCAAGATGACTGGGAGCCTTCTGCGATGCTATGTCGAGCGAAAATTTAGCAGACGCCCTGGGCGAGCATGGCGTCGGCAACCTTCAGGAAGCCGGCGATGTTGGCGCCCATGACGAAGTTGCCCTCCTCGCCGTACTCCTTGGCGGTGTCGTCCACGTTGTGGAACATGCCGCGCATGAGCTGCTCGAGCTTGCCGTCGACCTCCTCGAAGGTCCAGGACAGGTGCTCGGCGTTCTGGCTCATCTCCAGGCCGGACACGAGCACGCCGCCGGCGTTGGCAGCCTTGCCGGGCATAAAGGCGACACCGTTCTCCTGGAAGTGGGTCGTGGCCTCGATGGTCGTGGGCATGTTCGCGCCCTCGCCGACCACCTTGCAGCCGTTGGCGACGAGTGCCTGGGCATCCTCGAGCAGCAGCGTGTTCTCGCGAGCGCAGGGCAGCGCGATGTCGCAGGGAAGCTGCCACACGCCGCGGCCGTCGCCCTCGTGCCACGTGGCATTAGGCTTCTCGTCGACGTACATAGCGAGCGTGACGCCCTTGTCGTGGCCGGAGCGCTTCTTGTTGTAGACATGCTCGAGCACGGTGTAGTCGATGCCGTCGGGATCCTCGACCCAGCCGTGAGTATCGGAGCAGGCGAGCACCTTGCCGCCGAGCTGGGAGACCTTCTGGACGGCGTAGATGGCGACGTTGCCGGAGCCGTGAACGACGACGTTCTTGCCCTCGAAGGAGTCGCCGCGGCTCTTGAGGTACTCGTCCACAAAGTAGACCAGACCGTAGCCGGTGGCCTCGGTACGGGCGAGCGAGCCGCCAAAGGAGAGGCCCTTGCCGGTGAGGACGCCAGTCCACTCGTTGGTCAGGCGCTTATACTGACCGAACAGGTAGGCAACCTCGCGGCCGCCAACGCCCAGGTCGCCGGCGGGAACGTCGGTGTTGGGGCCGATGTGACGATAGAGCTCGGTCATGAAGGACTGGCAGAAGTGCATGATCTCGTTGTTGGACTTGCCCTTGGGGTCAAAGTCGGAGCCGCCCTTGCCGCCGCCCATGGGAAGGGTGGTCAGGCTGTTCTTGAGGATCTGCTCCAGGCCCAGGAACTTGAGCATACCCAGGGTGACCGTCGGGTTAAAGCGCAGGCCGCCCTTGTAGGGTCCAATGGCAGAGTTGAACTCGACACGATAGCCGCGGTTGACCTGGACCTTGCCCTGGTCGTCGACCCAGGGAACACGGAACATGACGATGCGCTCGGGCTCGACGAGGCGCTCCAGCAGGGCGGCCTCCTCGTACTCGGGGTGGGCGTCGAGCGCCGGCTGAATGGTGCCGAGGATCTCGGTCGCGGCCTGGATGAACTCAGGCTGCTCGGGATAGCGGGCCTTGAGCTCTTCGAGAACTTTCTGCGTGTAGCTCATGCTTCCTCCAATGATGGGAAACGAAAAATGTTGGTCGCGGCACCCTATGCGCCGCGAGCTTTATCGAGTATGGATAATATCGCACTGTTGCAGCAAAGTTTCGCATAAACCGACGAGCAGATGTTTCGTTTTGATTACGATGCAGGTAGAAGCGTTTTTGAGCACCCGACGTACAAATCGCGTGTTTCGAAGCTGTTTCGTCCACATGGTCCATACCACCACAAAGAGGACAGGCACCTTTGTGGTGGTTTTGGCGAGATGCGTTGGCGGGAACGGATGTGAATCGAACACATCCAAGACGTTTTGCACGCCTCACAACGGTTTTGAAGACCGCGGGGCCCACCGGAGCCCATCCGCTCCCAAACGTGGCGGTATTTTACCAAACCCAACAGACCACAACCGAAAAGAGCGATGCGGAAACCGCTAACGCAGCGATCTCAGACCGCCGGACTCCTTGTCGAGTACTGTAAAGCGCACGGCATCCAGGTGCTCCAAGATGCTAATGGTTCGTTTGCGCGACACGCCCAGGGCTTCGCGCAGCACACTCGTGGTGGCGGCGCCGCCAGCAGCCTCGATAGCCGTCGCAACAACCTCACGCGCATGGGCCTCGGCAGCGGCGGACAAGGCAACGTCGCGCTCGACCTTAACGATCGAGTGGTTGAGCGAAAGCTCGCGCAGTGCACGCGTCATGGTGTCGCGATCGAGCTGCAACTGTTCGCTCACCTCGGGAAGCGTCGGCGCATTAAGACCGGCCTCATCCAGCAGGGCAACGATACGCTGGCCAGCCTCGCGCACCACGCGTATCGCCGCGGCGGCGGAATGCGGGTCGAACACCTCGGCACCGTCGACGGCGCACACGCCACGTGCACAGCCCTCGGCAATAAGTGCCATCGCGACATCGTTACCGGCGCCCGGCCAAGCCGCGTGCGCGACCGCACCGGACGTAAAGCCGATCTCCTTGGGAGCCGCCGCGTGCATGGAGGACAAGGCCGCAGCCAGCACATCCATTGCAGCATCGAGAGCCGAGGCATCTGCGTAGAGCACCGCACCGCCCGCAGCAAGCTCGCACACGGCAGCCTGGTCCACAAGCCCACGCAAAACGATCTCGACCTCGCCGGTAACAAGATCGAGCGCTGCGGCAACACCGGCAGCAGCAACAGGCAGCGTTTGCAGCGCCAGCCACGCGTGTACGCCGTCCGCGACATCTCCGGACTCAAGCGCCGCATACAACGCGCGCTCCCCCGCCGACAGGACCCGCGCGCGGCGACAGCGCGATAGCAGGACGCGTCCGCCGCCAAGCAGCGAAATCGGCGAATACGACAGAATGACGGCATGATCGCCGGCGCGCAACGGCAGCGGCCGTTCCAGGCGCACCTGCACCACACGCGTCTCGCCGACCGCAATAGGCGGCTCGTCGTCTAAAAGCATTATGCGGCCGAGCACCTCAGCCGTGCCCGCCATAACGTGCACGCGTGTACCCGAAGCAAGAACGCCGGCTCGCACGCCATCGCGCCCCACATATGTCAGTTGCATCAAAAAGCGCAGCGTCTGGCCCACGCGACCCTCGACGCCGAGCATCTCGCCGCGCTTGAGGCCCGCCACGCCATCGCCCACCAGGTTCAGGGCGACGCGCTGGCCGGGAACCGCGCACTGGGTATCCCCGTGAACCTGCACCCCGCGCACGCGACAGCGCGTTTGCGACGGCAGCGCAACGAGCTCATCGCCAACCGAAACGGGACCGTCGTGCAGCGTACCCGTCACGACGGTTCCGGTGCCGCGGATGCTAAAGCAACGGTCGATGGGAAGACGGGGCGCGGCGCCCGAGCCAGCGGTCGCCTCCAGATGCTCCGACCAGCACGAACAAACCGTGTTATCGAGCGTCGTAAGCAGCTCGTCCAGGCCCTCGCCCGTCTTGGAGGACACCGGCACTATAGAGGCACCCGCAAACACGGTCCCGTCCAGAAACGCCTCGACATCGAGCTCCGCCAGCGCGGCAATCTCGTGGTCGGCCAAATCGCGCATCGTGAGTGCGACGACCATGCGCGTCACACCCAACAGCTCCAGAACCCGAACGTGCTCGCGGGTCTGCGGCATCACGCCCTCAACGGCCGAAACCGCCAGCAACGCAACGTCCACGCCGGTGGCGCCCTGCACCATGGCGCGCAGATAGTGCGCATGCCCGGGTACGTCGACCAAGCCGACAAGCTTGCCGCTGGGAAGCTCGAGCTCGCCAAAGCCGAGCTCAGTGGTCATGCCTCGGCGCCGTTCGACCTCCAGACGGTCGGGATTTTTGCCGGTCAGCGCCTCGATAAGGGCCGACTTTCCGTGGTCGACGTGTCCTGCCGTTCCGACGATAACGGGACATTCGACAAGCTCGCGCGCGGTCATCGACGCAAACCTGCCCGCACGGCATCCGCCAACGCAGACGCACACAGGTCAAGGTCGGTGTCGCGCAAAAGCGTGCGAACGTCAAAAAGCACCTGGTCGTGCCGCACGCGCGTCACAACCGGCGTATCGGGCTCCTGTACCATAGCGCGCTTTAGGCCATCGGCGGATAGACGCCCATCGACGGGACAGACGGCAACGCAAAAAGTTGGGAGCTCGACGGTCGGCAGCGAACCGCCGCCCGGAGCAGACACGCCCTCGACAACCTGCAGCTCCACCGCCTCCTCACACTGAGACTCGCGAAGCTTGCGCAGCATGCGGTCATGCAGGCGCTTGGCCTGACGCTCGAGCGGAGCCGGCGCGCCGGAAAGCATGTTGAGCACCGGGATCTCCCGATGCGCTGTATCGGATCCGGTCACATACAGGCGCAAAGTGGCCTCGAGCGCCGCGAGCGTGAGCTTGCCGGGGCGAAGCGCGCGCATAAGCGGATGCGAGGCACAGGCGGCGATTACCTGGGCGCTACCGAGAATAATGCCCGCTTGCGAGGCGCCGAGCAGCTTGTCGCCCGAGCACGAGACGACGTCAACGCCGGCGCAAAGCGAGGCGGACGTGGGCTTCTCCCCAGCATCGACGAGCACCTCATCTGTAAGCAAAGCGCCCGAGCCCTGGTCCTCGTACAGTAACAGCCCGTGCTCATGCGCCAGCGCAGAAAGCTCCGCCGCGGAAACCTCCTCGTGGAAACCCTCGATACGGTAGTTAGAAGGATGAACTTTCAAGATCATCGCCGTATTGGGCGTAATGGCGCTTCGGTAATCATCCAGATGCGTGCGGTTGGTGGAGCCCACCTCGACAAGCTTGGCACCCGAAGCCGCCATGATATCGGGAATGCGGAAGCTGCCGCCCACCTCGACAAGCTCGCCACGGCTCACGATGACCTCTTTGCCGCTTGCATGCGCGGCAAGCACCAGCAGCACCGCCGCGGCGTTGTTGTTGACAACTAAGGCGTCCTGCGCCCCCGTGAGCGTGCGCAGCAGACGCGCGGCATGCTCTTTGCGGCCCCCGCGAGCGCAGGTTGAGACGTCATACTCAAGCGTGCTGTAACCTCGGGCGACATCGGTCACCGCCTGCACCGCCGCGGGAGCGAGCGGAGCGCGGCCCAGATTGGTGTGAATCACAACGCCCGTCGCGTTGACGGCAGGGCGCAGGGTCGGCAGCGACAGGCGATGGGTCCGCTGCTCAATTGCCAAGGCGAGCTCGCGCTTGTCCCTTGCAGGGGCGCCGGAGCGAATCGCCGCGCGCTCGGCATCGAGCTCGGCGTCAATCGCCTCGCGTACCATCGTGTCGCCTGCATCGCCAGCAGCCTTCATGACCGGCCACTCGGCAAGCAGCTCGTGAACGGCGGGAATGGAACGCAGGCGGCCGCGCACCTCGGCAGACATGGATTCGCAGTCGCTCATGAAAAGCCTTTCGACATGTTCAATAAAAAGCTGGTCCCCCGCGATCGTCATCGGGCAAATAAATACCGGCGCGCACGCAAAAGGGACAGGTCCATTATGGCAGCTCGTGACAAGACGTCGAAGAGCCTCGTCTAAAACCTGCCAAAATAAACCTGTCCCTTTTTGGTCGGTTATGGCTTGGTGGCTTTAGGCCTCCTTATTGGCGTAGATAAACCAGTAGCCCAGCGCCACGATCAGGGCGCCACCCACGATATTGCCCAGCGTGGCGACCGTAAGGTTGAGCGCCAACCCGGCAGCGTTGAGGGCATCGGCGCCGGCGACATCGGCTCCATAGCCGCAGGAGTGCATCAAAATGCCCATGGGCAAAAAGTACATGTTGGCAACGCAGTGCTCAAAACCGCATGCTACAAAGGCGGCGATGGGCAGCAAAATGCCCACGACCTTGTCGACCACGGTCTTGCCGGCAGTGCCGATCCATACGGCCAGGCACACAAAGATGTTGCACAGAATACCGCGGAAGAAGATGGTAACGGCGCCGATCGTAACCTTACCGGCGGCGACACTCACCATGGTGTTGGCGACGGCCTCGCCGTTGAGTTTGTAAATGGCTGCCATGTAAATCAAAAAGACAACGAACAGGGCGCCGGCAAAATTGCCGATCCACACAATAGCCCAAGCCTTGAGCATCTGGACGAGCGTGATCTTGTTGCTCTTAAGCGCGCAGACCATAAGCGAGTTGCCGGTAAACAGCTCCGCGCCGCAAATAAGCACGAGCACCAGCCCCAGGCAAAAAGCAAGGCCACCCACAAAGCGCTGAGCGCCCCAGCCAAGGGACGCATCGCTCAGAAAGACCGTGAAGAACAGGCCGCCAAAGGCGATGAACGCGCCGGCGAACATGGCGAGCAAAAAGGCCTTCGAGACCGGCAGGTTGGCCTTGGTAACGCCTGCGGCCTCGGTCTTCGCCTCGATCGCGGCGGGCGCCAGGCAATCGGAGGTGGGGTATTCTGCCTTGGAATCTGCCATGTCGATCACTTCTTTCTTACGTTGTGGGACAAGCATTGCCAAAGCACATGTCCCGCGCCGGATGGTCAAAACAAAACAGGCCAGAAGTAAACGTACCTCTGACCTGCAAATTACTTGGAGCGACGGGTTCGTCACCCGGTACTCTCACAAAAACGGCCTTGATCCCAAAAAGAATCAAAGCCGTTAACCAATCTTGTGGAGCGGGCGACGGGAATCGAACCCGCGTCATCAGCTTGGAAGGCTGGGGTTCTACCATTGAACTACGCCCGCAAGATATGGTCGGGACGACAGGATTTGAACCTGCGACATCCTGCTCCCAAAGCAGGCGCGCTACCAAACTGCGCCACGTCCCGAAGGTGTTGAGCAGCTAAGGTCTAAACCTTGCGTGTCCCAAAGCGAAGGAAATTATAGGTGAGACTCCCCGCCTGTGCAAGCGACGATACCCTAGCTCCTCGAATGTGCGACAAACCGGCTATGGAGCAGACCGATCACAAAGGCAACCACGGCAACCGGTGCCCACGCAGCGCCGATATCTGCCAGCGGCAACGCATCGAACGGTAGCCACGCGCCCGCAAAGAACGCATCGCGGACCGAAGTGATTACGCTCTGCACCGCGACAACGCCGCCGACCCAGACCCAAACCTGCGGATGTGCGTCGCAAAAGCCGTGCACCAGGCCCATCAGCACCAGCACAATGGCAACGGGATACAAGGCGTTGAGCATGGGCACCGAGAACATAAGGATCACGTCGAGGCCCACGTTGGAAAGCACGCACGAAAATGCGGCGAACACAAAGGCGAGAACCGCAAAAGGACGGCGCATGGCCTCCTCGGAAGCCTCCGCTCCCCCTTCGACCACATACGTCTCGCAGAAGTAACGCGAGCAGCAGCTGATAAGGCCGATGCACACGTTCATGCAGGCGAGGAAAAAGATCGCAAAGACCACGACCGTGCCGGCAAGACCAAAATGCATAGAGGCCGAACGCGCAAGGATAGCGGCGCCGTTGGTAGCGTCGGGCATCACGGTGCCGAGCTGCATACCGGCAAGGCCCAAGCCGCAGTAGATGATGGCCATGAGCACGCCGGCGATAACACCAGAGCGCGAAATCTCGAAGGCCACACGCTTGTCATCGGTAACACCCAGCTCATGAATGGTCTCGGCGATGATGATGCCAAAGGCGAGCGACGCGAGCAGGTCCATGGTCTGATAGCCGGTCAAAAAGCCCTGCACGGCAGCACCGGCATTATAGGGAGCCTGTGGCGCGGCAGCGGGACCCAGCGGCGAGACCACGGCAGCGCCCACGACCAATACGATAAGGGCGATGAGCGCGGGGCCCGTAATGCGGCCGAGTACGCGCGTGATGACGCCGGGACGCAGCGTGAGCGCAAATGCGACGATAAAGAACCCGACGGCAAACACCAGGCGAGCCGTGGCGAGCGAGACGCCCTCGGGCAGCAGCGGCACCAGCATCTCGAAGGCCGTGGAGCTCGTGCGCGGAATGGCCAGGCACGGGCCGATAGCCAGATACACCGCCGCGACAAAGAACTCGCCAAATTTGGGGTGCACGCGGCCGGCAAGCTCGCGCGCCGTTCCGGCAAGTGCCACGGCGATAAAGCCCATAACGGGCAAGCCGATGGCGGCGATGAGAAAGCCAAGCATGGCGACCGGCGTGGCAGAACCTGCCTGCAGCGCCAGCAGCGGCGGAATAATGAGGTTGCCGGCGCCAAAGAGCATCGAGAACAGGGCGATACCGACGGTAACGACATGGTCGGAGCGCAGGCCGCGCGGCGCGGATGAGGCCATGGGACCACCTTTCGGGTCGAAACAAAAACGGGACGGGCAAAAGGCCCATCCCGCAAGTATATACGCTTTAGTAAGCTAAATCGCGCAAAGCTTCAATCGCGGCGTCAACTTCCTCGTCCGTGTTGAAATACCCAAACGAGAAGCGAACGACACCCTGGCGCTCGGTCCCCAACGCGCGGTGCATGAGCGGAGCGCAGTGAGCACCGGGGCGCGTCGCAATCCCCCACCCTTGCATGAGCGCGTCCGAGACCTCGGCCGAATCGATATCGCCCACGTTGAGCGAGACGATCGCCGAGCGTGTGGGCAGGTCAAACGCACCGTAGAGCTTAATCCCTGGAATCTCGCGTACACCGGCAAGGAAGCGATCAGCGAGCGCACGCTCGTGGGAAGCAATCGCCTCGACCCCACCCTGGGCCTCGATAAAGTCGAGGCCGGCAGAAAGGCCGGCGATACCGTGACCGTTGAGCGTGCCCGCCTCAAGGCGCGTGGGCCACTCCCGCGGCTGCAGCGCATCGAAGCTGTGCACGCCCGTGCCGCCCATGGCCCAAGGAGCCACGTCAATGCCCTCCGCCACGGCCAGGCCACCCGTGCCTTGAGGTCCCATGAGCCCCTTGTGGCCGGTAAAGCACACCACGTCGAGCCCCATGGCCCGCATATCGATATGCGCCGTGCCGGCAGACTGCGAGGCATCGACGATCACCAGCGCACCGGCAGCATGGGCCATAGCGGCCACGCGTGCAATGTCGACCGCGTTGCCGGTCACATTGGAGGCGTGCGCCACCACCACAGCACGCGTGCCCGGCGTGACCAACCGCTCGAGCTCATCGTAGTCGAGCACGCCGTTCGCGTCGCAGCCCGCGTGCTCAACGGTCACGCCCTGCTCTGCCGCCAGGCGGTTGAGCGGACGCAGCACGGAGTTGTGCTCGAGCACCGTTGTGACCACGCGGTCGCCGGGGCGCACCACGCCATTGATGACGGTGTTGAGCGCCGTGGTGGAGTTGGGCGTAAAACAAACATGGTCAGCACGCGGGCAGCCCAGCAAGCGCGCAAGCTTGGCGCGACAGCCGTGGATGGCACGCGCCGCGTCGAGGGCACCCGACGTGGCGCCGCGCCCGGCATTGCCGAGCGAGCACATCGCCTGCGTCACGGCATCGATGACCGCCTGCGGCTTGTGCATGGTCGTCGCCGCGTTATCCAGGTAGATCATCGCACGACCTCCCACATATCAATCACGGTATAGCCCTCGGTGGGAACGCCCGCCGCGGCAAGTTCGCTGCGCAGCAGCTCCTCATCGGCAGGCAACGCCTTCCACGCCAGACCGCAGCCGGCAGCGACCTCCCCGGGCACGGGAATCGTTCGCCCGGGAAGGCCGCGCTCGATGCACAGGGACTCGCAACCCATGGCGGCCGCCGTGGTGGGAAACGTGATGACAAGCGCCGGGCGCTTCTCCCTCATGGCAACTCCAACCAATACGCTACGGGCGCACGACGCGCACGGCCTGCTCCATCTTCTCCACGATCACATACATGTTGGTGACCTCGCCCACCGCAAGCTGGTCTTTAATGCCATAGTGGTCGAGACAGGTACCGCAGGTGAGAATCTCGACACCCTGCTCGGCCAGGCCCTTCAGGTCGTCGAGCACTGGAGATCCCTCGACGGTCAGCTTGGCACCGCCGTTGTAGAACAGCATAGTCGCGGGCAGCTCCTCCTGCTGCGTCACGGCAAAGATGAAGGCCTTCATGAGCTTGTGGCCCAGCACGTCGTCGCCACGGCCCATGCAGTCGGTGTAGACGGAAATGACGAGCTTGCCCTTGCCGGCGCTGGCGTCGCAGAAAGCGGCACCGTCCTGCTCGGGGTCCGCAACGGCCACGGCACCGGCGGTCGCGACACTCACGTGCCACTCGGCGTTCGAGATCTTCTCGACCGAAGCCGTGCAGCCCTTCTCCTGCGCCATCTTGGAGATGTTCTTGACGGCGGTCTCGTTGTCGACCGAGGTCACCACGGCACCCTCGCCATCAAGCTGTTTGAGTGCCTTAAGCGTCTTGACGACGGGCAGCGGGCAGGCATCGCCCATGGCATTGACTTCAATCTTGATAGACATAGCTACATCCTTTCAAAAGGGACCGCCCAGAACAGTAGGCGGTCGCATAAACGGTTTTCTTTAATGCACAACGCGAACAGCAGGACCGCTCGGCATCGCCTCGCACACGCGCCCGATAACGGCGGCGATGCACCCCTCGGCATCCAGGCGACGCGCAAGCTCATCCACATCCGCCGCGGGCGCCGCGATAAGCAGGCCACCAGACGTCTGCGGATCGTACAGCGCGTCGAGCATGCCCGGCTCCAGGTCCTCGTCGGCAGCCACACGCGGGCCAAAAAAGTCCTGGTTGCGGTAGGAGCCCGCTGGGATAATGCCCAGACGTGCCATGTCGAGCACCTGATCAAAGAGCGGCACCGCCCCCGACGCAAGCTCAACCTGCACGCCCGAGCCCTCGGCCATCTCGCACGCGTGCCCGATCAGGCCAAAGCCCGTGACATCGGTGCAGCCGTGAAGCTCAAGTCCCTCGGCCAGACGAATCGGCGCCTCGTTGAGGGTGCGCATCGAGTCAAACATGGCTGCGGCCTCGTCCTGCTCGATGAGCTCGCCCTTAATGGCCGTGGTGATGATGCCAGAGCCGATCGCCTTGGTCAGCAACAGGACATCGCCAGCGCGCGCGCCGCTGTTGGCGAGCATGCGGTCGAGCGAGACAAAGCCGCTCACGGACAGGCCGTACTTGGGCTCGTCGTCGTTGATGGTATGGCCGCCCGCGATAGAGCAACCGGCCTCGACGCACTTATCGGCACCGCCTGCCAAAATCTTGCCGGCAACCTCAACGCCCAGGCAGCTCGGGATGCACAGCAAGTTCATGGCATGGCTCGGCCGCCCGCCCATGGCGTAGATGTCCGACAGCGAGTTGGCCGCGGCGATCTGGCCAAACAGGAACGGGTCGTCGACCATCGGCGGGAAGAAGTCGATGGACTGCACGAGCCCCAGGTTCTCCCCTACACGGAAGACGCTCGCATCGTCGGAGGTATCGAACCCCACGAGCAGGTTGTCGTTATGCACATTGGGTAAGTCGCCCAGGACCTGGGCGAGGGCTCCAGGAGCCAACTTAGCGGCTCAACCGCTCGCGGCAGTCATAGACGTGAGCTTAATCTGATCGTCAGGCATCGATACCTCCCCTCATCGGTCAATCATTTTCTCTCAGTATACGCATGAATGCGAGCCCAAGGCGGATGCATTAATTGAGCGCCTGTGCGCGAATCGCCGCGCCGATGGCACCGGCAAAGCGAGCCTGGGGCGAGGTGGTCACCGGCGACCCCAGTAGCTCGCCCAACCGCTCCACAACGTAGGCGTTCTCGCACAGGCCTCCCGTCAGGTAGTACGGAGCACCCGCCGCCTGCCCGGCCATGGTCGCCACGCGCGAGACCACGCTGTCGATCACACCACGGGCGATGTTCTCGCGCGGCTCACCGCGACCGATCAGGCTGATGACCTCGCTTTCGGCAAACACCGTGCACATGCTGCTGATCTTGGTAGGCTCGCCGGAACGCGCCAGGTCGGCCATCTGCTGCTGGGAAATGCCCAGGCGGTCGGCCATGATCTCCAAAAAGCGCCCCGTGCCGGCGGCGCACTTGTCGTTCATGGCAAACTTGGCCACGCGGCCACTTTTAAGCTGAATGACCTTGGTATCCTGGCCGCCCACATCGATCACGGTGCCATGGTCACCAAACAGACGCACGGCACCGGTACCGTGGCAGGTGATCTCGGTCACGACCTTGTGCGCATAGGGCACGGCGACACGACCGTAGCCGGTCGCGATCACGCGCACGTCGTCGGCTGTCACGCCATAGCCGGCCGCTGCCAGTGCCTCGCGCAGCCGCTCGGAAGCATCGACCGAGGAGAACCCGGTTGGCTGCACGCACGTCCACGCCAATGAACCCTCCCCGTCGACCACAGCAGCCTTAGCCGCCGTAGACCCGATATCAATCCCGATCCCTATCATGGCTCTCTCCTCATCAAAACATCAAAGACAGTGGCGAGTTCAGGCGCCTTAGCTCTAGGTTTCTCAGGTGCCGGAGGTTGCCCCGAAAGAGGAGCGTAGCGTACTTTGGTACGCAAGCGACGGTTTGAGGGGCAAGATCCGGTGCCTGAGGAAGCTAGAGCGTCTCGATAAAGGCGGCGATACGGGTCTCAATCTGGCCCATGTCACCGTTGCTGTAGTCGGTCTCGATCTTCATATACGGAATACCCGCACCCTCGACAGCCTCCTGCATGCGCGCACTCTCCACGTTAAAGGTGTGGCAGGCCTGCAGCACGCTCTCCACCACGCCATCGACATGATACTTCTCGCACATGGCCAGCGTGTTTTCCATACGACCGTCGTTGGGCGTCATGACCGAGCAGTTGATGTCCAGGTAGCGGTCGGCGATGGCGCGCAGGATGTCGGGCGCATCCGGGTCGATCATCATCGCCGCCGTGCGCTCGCCCGAGCAGTCGTCCATGCACACGACCACGCCGCCGTTGGACTCGATAGTGCGGCCGATTTTGTTGATCACGCCGCCCACCGGGCAACCGGTGATCAGAATGCGCTTGGCATCCGCCGCAACCGGGCGCTCGCCCGCGTCGTAGGCCTCGCGCAGCTTGGCGACCTTTTGCTCCAGCTGCTCCGTATAGGTCTCGATATCAAAGCTGAACGTGCCGGCGAACATGGTGCTCATCAGGTCGACGCCGCTCATGGCCGCCGGCTGGTTGGCCTGCAGCGCGAACATATCGAGCTGTGCCGCACGCAGACGGTTGCGGCGTCGGACGGCGGCGCGCAGGTCGTCATCAGTAATCGTAATGCCGTAGAAGTTCTCGAGCTCCTCCTTGAGCAGACGGCACTCCTCGTACCAGCCCTCGCGCTCGTAGGCGCGGTCGCGGCCCTGCGGTAGGTGCAGAATGTGCGTGCGCTTGAGCTCGTTGAGCAGCTCGTACATCTTCTTCTTGCCGTCGCAGGTGGTCTCGCCGATGATCATGTCGCTAAAGTACGTAAACGGGCACTTTTGCGAATAGGCAAAACCATACGTCGACTTGATGAGCGGGCAGAGGTTTGCCGGCAGCACCTTCTCGGCCTCGGGAATCACCTCGTCGGACGTACCGCACAGAGCCACGCTCGAGGCGCCCGCGGCATCGATAATCTCGAGCGGCGTATAGCTGCACAAAAAGCCGACCAGGCGATTACCCGCCTGCTTGTAATCCTTAACGCGAATAAACGCCGCCTTGCGTTGTTCGTTAAACTCCTCAAACGTGCTGGGCAACGGCTGCTCAATATTTTCCGACATATAACTCCTAAACCTTTTAACCAACCAAGGAAGCGGCTTTCCCAGGTGCCCGAGGTTGCCGTGAAAGAGACGCGCCGCGTACTTTCGCACGCAAGCGACGGTTTGAACGGCAAGATCGGGTGCCTGGGAAAGCCGCCGGGACGGATAGCCCTAAATGGTTTCCAAGAAGGCCTCGATCCTGGTTTGCAGTTGGCCTGCATCCTCACCGGCGTAGTCGGTCGTGATGTGCATAAACGGAATGCCGGCTTCCTCGGCGGCCTTCTCCACGGCAAACGACTCCATCTCATAGAGCGTGCAGAACTGCAGGGCCACGTCGACGATGCCGTCGGCATGCAGGTCCTTGGCCATCTGGACAATGTCCTTCATACGCTGGTCGTTGGGCGTAAAGACGGCGCAGTTGATCTTAAAGTAGCGCTCGGCGATGGCATCGAGCATCTCGTCCACCGTCTCACCGGACTCGTCGACCAGGTCCTTGTAGTAGCGCGAGCCCGTGCAGGACTCCTCGCCTACCACAACGCCGCCGGCTTTCTCGATGAGGTTGAACAGCTTCCAGTTGGGCACGGCCATGGGCGTGCCGGTGTACAGGATGCGCTTGGTCCCCTTGGGCGCCACGCCCTCGCCAGCCTCGACACGCTGCTCGCACTCAGCCGCCATATCGTTGATGGCTCCGGTCAGACGCGGCGTGTCGTCCATAAAGGCGGCCTGAACGGTCAGTAGGCTGTCGAGACCGCTAATAGGTGCAGGGTCGGCAGCGCGCGTGGCAGCGAGGCGCTGCAGGGCGCGGCGCTTCTCATTGACGGCGTGGATGGCAGCCTTCAGACGCTCGGGCGTAATCTTGACGCCGCACTCTTCCTCGATCTTGGCGGCGAGTTTCTTGACCTCGGCCTTCCAGGTCACGAGCGTCGACTCGTCGTGCACGTTGGGAATATCCATGACGTACATGTTCTTTTGCGTTGCAAAGAACTCGTAGGCCTTCTTCTTGCCATCGCAGGTGTTCTCGCCTACCACTAGGTCACTCGACTCAATGTAGGGGCAGACCTCGCCCAGCTTAAAGCCGGCAAAGCTCTTGATAAGCGGACAGGTGTTGCGCGGCAGATGCTCCTCGACCTTGTCCGTTGCCCAATCGGCACCCGTGCACAGACCAACGGGAATGCCGTCACAGGCAAGCACGATCTCCTCGGGCACGTACACGCAGAACGAGCCCACGATTTTGGTGGCCTCGCCAGCCTCCTTCTTGTCGAGCATCTCCTTAATGCGGCCGCTATGGATGTTGGTGGCCACAAAGTCCAGGTAGGACGTGGACTTGGGGCGATTGTTCTGCGTCAGGAATATGTCGCCGTACATCTGGCCCACGGCGCCCAGCAGCATATCGTGGTCGGCAAGATTCATGCCGAGGCTCTCCCACATCGGATGGAAATCGAATTCTTCAGCCATAACGGTTCCCCTCTCGAACCAAAAACGGATAACAGCGGTATCGATGCACGACGGACGGCGATTGCCCGACCGTGCTCAAACCCGGAATTTTGGGGAACCTGCTTTGCGGTCGATTATTTAGTTGTGCGTCGTCTCTCCCGGAGCCGTGAACATACCTGCTCATATGCGACTCCGAGCCATATAGAGGGCGCGCGCGGCAATGCGGCGAATATATGTCGTCTGCGGCATGTGCGCACCCTCCTTAACAAGTTGAAGTCAACTATATCAACGGTCATCGACCATGCGAACACCGTTGACATTCGTACGACAGCATCGTGTGCCGTCGTTTAATAAATAATTATCTTGATTGATAAGAATTTGTCATTCCTCATTCGGCGAACGGCAAAAACAAAGCCGCCGAGGCTTATATCCCCCGACGGCACTACCCGGCGCTATCGACAAACCAAATGGATCCTGCTGGCATCAAAATGCATGCGCAGCGTCTCGCCTGCTTGCGGCAGCTCGTCGACAGGCATGCCCACTTTGTTGACCTTCCACTGCAGGCGCGTCGGCGCATCGGCACGCGGCGCGTCCAGCAGCACCAGGCGCTCAAAACGCGAATCGCTCACTCGGGCCACGTGCAGGTCATAGCTGTTGCGACCCCGCTCGGCACGGTTGTCCACATGGAAGTAGCTCGCACGAATACCCAGGTACGCCACGTTATCGGGAACCTCACGGCCCACGTTGAAGGTCATGCCCCAGTCCAGGGCCTCAACTTCCTGAAGCCCGATCTTGCGCGCGCGGCTCGTATTCTTGCAGCCCGTCAGGCGCAGCGCAGCCAAGGATTGCGGCCGGCGGACCACGTCCTCGACGGAGCCGATCTCCTCCACATGTCCGTTATGCATCACGCAAATGCGCTCGCACAGGCGGCATGCCTCGTCAATATCGTGGCTCACGTAGAGCACGGTACGGTTACAGACGTCGAACAGGTCGAGCATGTTCTGCTCAAGCGCGCTCTTGAGATACGCGTCGAGCGCGCTCATGGGCTCATCGAACATAAAAATGCCCGGGTGTGCCGCCACCATGCGAGCAAGCGCCACACGCTGCTGCTGGCCGCCCGAGAGGCGCGCGGGATAACGGTCGGCAAAGTCGACCAGTCCAAAGATACCCAGGTAGCGCTCGGCAAGTCGTCTGCGCGCTGCGGCGTCGCCTGCACCCTCAACGCCGGCGCACACGTTATCGGCCACCGTCATATTAGGGAACAGCTGATAGTTTTGAAACATCAGGGCGCATTTTCGCTCCTGGGGCGAAAGGTTGATGCCCGTCGCAGAGTCAAAGAAGGTCACGCCGTTGACGACGATCTTGCCCTCGTCGGGCGTCTCCACGCCGGCAATACAGCGCAAGGTGCAGCTCTTGCCGCATCCGGAGGCGCCGAGCAGCGCCACACGCTCCTCGCCGGCATCGAGCTGCATGTCGAGCATAAACCCGGGATAGCGCTTTTTGATATCCAGGACAAGCGACATGGTCTATCGACCTCCCTTCGAGACGGCGTCATCGCGCATGAGCTCGGCCAGCGCCTCGCGATCGATACGCAGCGCATCGCCGCCCACTGGGTCGAGCGAATCGATCTGGCTACCCAGCTGCTTGGCCTGTTTGCGCTCTGCACGGGAGAGACCACGCTCGCGATACTTTTGCGAATGCGCCGTGTACATGTTGATGAACAGGATGACCAGGAAACTAAACACGATCACGACGACGACCCAAAAGAGGGCCACCGAGGTGTTGCCGCCCATCCACTCAAAGTAGATGGCGATAGGGATGGTCTGGGTAATGCCGGCGTAGTTGCCCGCAAGGAACAGGGTGCAACCAAACTCGCCCATCGCGCGGGCAAAGGCGAGCACCGTGCCGGCGGCAATCGAGGGCCAGCCAAGCGGCATCATAAGCTTGGTAAAGATGCGACGCTCGGACCATCCCAGGGTTCGCGCCGCATCGAGCATCTGCGTGTCAAGGCTCTCGAAGGCTCCGAGTGCCGTACGGTAGACCAGGGGAAACGACACCACCACGGCAGATATCACCGCCGCGGGCCACGTAAAGACGATCGAGATACTGTGTGCAATAAGCCACTGGCCAACCCCGGTTGAGCGGCCAAACAGCATGAGGAGCAGAAAGCCACACACCGTGGGAGGCAGCACCATCGGGATGGTAAAGACCGAGTCGAGTAGGCCCTTCACGCGGCTCGTCGTACCCATGGTCTTCCATGCGGCAAACAGGCCCAGCGCAAAGGAGATCAGCAGGGCAAGGCCGCTCGTTTTGATAGACACCCAAAACGGGCGATAGTCGATGTTGCCCAAAAAGGAGGCCAGAGAGGCCAAGGGCCCCTGCTCATCCCGCAACACGACAGACGATGCTTCTACCATTTGAGCGCTATCAAGCCAACGCGCGCCGCCCTTGGCATCACCCGAGGCTGACGCAATCACCACATAGCGGTCCCCATCCGCACCACGCACATCAAAGCCATAGGTATACCCGCCGGCATCAAACGTTGTTTCCGCCGTGACATACCAAGGAAGATCCACGTCCCCCAGCTGCGCACCTCCCATGCAGTTTGCGCTGTCGAGCTCACAGACGAGAGCCTTGAGACCCGATACGCACTCGTTGTCCTGCGGATCCAAACCATACTTCTCGACTGCCTTGGGCGATATCCACACCATAACGCGATCGGCAGCGGGCGCCACTACAAGGTCCACGTCCTCGTCAACGGGAAACCGATAGCCCTCAGGCTGGCCCTCCATGGCACGAGCGGTCCCCTTGGCCAACCGCTCAAAACCCTCGATCCCATAGGAAAGCCCATGAGCGGTCGCAGCAACCTGGGCCCCGTCCTCAGCGTCCCCAGCAAACGCAAGTCCCGGCACCCAGCAAAGCGCGAGGGTCAAAGCACAGACGACAAGCATGCGGAATCTATTAAGCACGAAAAGCTCCAAGCGAACACAAGGACGGAGTGAGACACAAAACGATGGAATTATCGCGCCAAGCCGCACTACTCGGAAAGCTCAAAGCCGTACTTAGCCCAAATCTTCTGAGCCTTCTTGTTGGTCAGACAGAAGTCGATAAATGCCTTGGCCTCGTCGGCGTGCTCGGAGCTCTCGGCAACGGCGCCCGGGTACACGATGGGCTTGTGCGAATCCTCGGGGCACACGAAGGCCTCCTCGATGCCGTCATAGCGGAAGATATCGGAGCTGTAGACAAAACCGGCCACGCAGTCGCCCGTAGACACATAGGCGGCGGCGGTACCAACTTTGTCGGCCAGTGCGACCTTGTCGGCGATCTCGGGTGCGTACTCGCCATCGTCACCCTCGGCACCGGTGTAGAGGCCCGCGGAGGCCAGTGCCTGATTGGCGTACTTGCCGGCAGGAACGGTCTTGGCGTCGCCGATGGCGATCTTGCCGTCCAGGCTCGCGATGTCGGCGATGGCCTCGACCTTGGTGTCGGAGCCCTCGGCGCGAATGACCACAAGATCGTTGACGAACATATCCTCACGCGTGTCGGCGTCGACGAGCTCGGCGGCCTCGGCGTCGTCCATGGTGCCCTTGGAGGCTGTGATGAGCACGTCGACCGTGGCGCCGGCGCGCATCTGCTCGACAAGGTCGCCGGACGCCTTAAACTGCGTGTCGGCAAAGGTGGTACCGGTCTGGTCGGTGTAGAGCTCCTGAACCTCGGGCAGAGCCTTCTCGAGCGAGTTGGCGGCAAAGACCTGCAGCTCGACAGCCTTCTTGGACGAAATCTTGGCGGAGCCGGCATCGGAACCGGTCGACTCAGGCTCCTTGTTGCCGGAGCAGCCGGCAAGGCCAAGGCCGGCAGCGGCGACAGCGGAGAGTGAGACGAATCCGCGGCGAGAAACCATATCGAACATGTTCAACCCTTTCGGACCTTGTGCCCGGGTACCCCACCGCAGGCTTTATTCTGTAATTAGATTATACTTTCGTGCGAATAATATCAGTGATAAAGATTTCTCGCCTGATAATTTTCTTTTACCAATAACCACGAGACGGCCCGCGCTGTCGATGCATAAAAAGGCGGAGCGACTCGCAAGGTCGCTCCGCCGCAGGTAGTGCGCTTATTTGGTGTGCCCGCCGCCCGCCGTCATCTGGGCCGCATGCTCCAGCTGGTCGCTCACGGCCTCCCAGCTTTCGCGGGCCGCTTTCGTGGATCCCGGAAAGTTGATGACAAGCGTATACCCACGCTGCATGCACACGGCGCGCGAGAGCATGGCGCGGCGCGTCTTGGTCATGGAGTACGCACGGATCGCCTCGGCAATACCCGGCACATCGCGATCGCAGACGGTACGCGTCGCCTCGGGCGTCACATCGCGCATCGAAAGCCCCGTGCCGCCGCAGGTGAGCACGACATTGGCGTGGCACTCATCGGCGGCTTCCACAATGGCATCACCGATCTCGCTGACGTCGTCGCGCACGACCACATGCGAGGCGACCGTCCATCCCTGCGCCTCGATAAGCTCCTCGAGTGCGGCACCCGCCTCGTCCTGGGCAAGGTCGCGCGTATCCGAGCACGTCACGATCGAAATCTTTAGCTCCATAACATTCCTCCTATAGCACCGTGCCCTCAGGCAGGTCGACTCGCACGACATCCACGACATCGCCCGCCTTGAGGTCGCACGGTCCTTCGTCAATACGCAGCAGGCAGTTAGCCCGCTGCATTGTGCCGAGCAGCGCCGAATTCTGTGTCTTGGCCTCGGTCACCAACAGCTCACCGGTCTCGGGGTCGCGCAAAACCGTGGCGCGATCGAAGAAGCGGCGATGCTGTCGCTTTTTCACGCCGTGCGTGAGCGTCGCCTGCTGCACGGGACGCACGCCCTCGGCAAAGCCGCGCATCTTGCGAATCGCCGGACGCGCAAGCATCTCAAAGCCTACATACGCCGCGGCCGGATTGCCTGAAAGTCCCAGGTAGGGCTTACCCCCAAGCAAGCCAAACGTGATGGCCTTGCCCGGACGCATCGAGATGCGATCGAACAGCACCTCACCCTCGCGCCGGACGAGCGCCGTCACGTAGTCGTAGTCGCCTGCCGAGGCGCCACCGCTCGTAATGACAAAATCGCACTCCTGCACGGCACGATGCACCAGCTCGGCAATCGCCTGCTCATCATCGGGCGCAATGCCGTAGAACACGGGCTCGGCTCCTGCATCGAGCGCTTCGGCCATCAACGCCGACGAATTGGAGTCGCGAATCTGCCCGCGCGCCGGCAGCTCACCCGGCGCGACCAGCTCCGTGCCCAGCGAGATAATGCCCACACGCGGCGCGGCATGCACCTTCACGCTCGCATAACCGGCGCTCGCCAACAAGCCGGCGCCCGCCGGAGCCACGACCTCGCCAGCGCGCATCACGACATCGCCGGCATGGGCCTCCTCGGCGGCAGAGCGAACGTTCTCCCCTACCTTGGCAGGCGCCGAGAAGCGAACGCGCGAGCCCTCGTTGCCGTCGCCATCGAGTACGTCGACGATCTCGTACTTCACCACGGCATCGGCACCTTCGGGTACCGGCGCGCCCGTCATGATGCGGACCGTCTCGCCCGCGCCGATTGTGTCCTCAAACACATGGCCCGCGGCCTCGTGTCCGATAACGTCGAGCGTCACCGGCGCCTCGTCAGACGCCTGCGCCAAGTCCGCCGAGCGCACGGCATATCCGTCCATAGCGCTGTTGGCAAACGGCGAGATGTCGATATCGGCCACCGCGTCCTCGGCCAAGGGAAGACCGGCGGCCTGCCACACGGGAATCTCGATGAGATCCGTCGGAGCAACGTGCGACAAAACAATCGATTGCGCATCCTCCAGCGGTATGAGTTTCTCTGCCATATGCACCTCTTAATGCCACGGCGCACAACAAGGGCGCCGATTCATTATGCTTGTCTCAGTATAATCCCCCCGACGCACGACCGTGACTCGGCCTGTACCCGCAAATACACCTGTCGGTTGCAGGCCGCGAAACAGAATGGAAACCAACCCACCGGCTCGTCGCGTTTACCGCGTTTTATAATGCTCGTGTTGCAACCCAAAAGAGGAACGTATGGCTCATAACGACAAACCCGAAAGCGCAAACGAAGCGCAGAATCATTCCCAGCCGCTCGACGACGGCGGATTTTTCTCCCTTAATGACGTCATCACGGCAGGCAGGCATCAACTTACCCGCTCCGAGCATCTCTTGGCTGCCGACACGCGCCGCAACGCCCGCAACCTACTAGCGAGCGCTAAGTTGCTCGTACTCGTCGTCATCGTCTCGCTCGCCATGGGCGTTGCCGCTTGGGCGTTTTTGGCCTCGTTGAATATCGCGACCGACTATCGCGAGCACCATGCGTGGATTTACGCGCTGCTTCCCGTTGTGGGCGTTGCCACCGCATGGGTGTACAAAAATCACGGTCTTGCCGCCAAACGCGGTAACAACCTGGTCATCGACTCCGCTCTGGGCACACGCCTCATCCATATGCGCATGGCCGTCCTCACCTTCGTCTGCTCCACGCTCACGCACCTAACGGGCGGATCGGCCGGTCGCGAGGGGGCCGCGGTGCAGATTGGCGGGACCATCGCCAGCAACATCTCGAGCCTCGCCCACCTCAAAAAACATGACCACCACGACCTCATGCTCGCCGGCATCTCGTCGGCCTTTGGCGCCGTATTCGGCTCGCCCCTTGCTGGAGCTTTCTTTGGCATGGAGATGTGCTTTATCGGCAAGATCGACTACACCGCGGGCATCTACTGCCTGGTCGCCTCGTTTACCGGCTACTTTACGTCACTTGCCTTGGGAACCGAGTACGAGGCGAATGTCATCGCCAGCGTTCCCAACATGACACCACGGACGGTTGTCATCGTTGTTATCAGCGCAATTATCTTCGGTCTGACGGCACGCCTCTTTGCCTGGTCGGTTCGAACCGTCAAAAGCCTTTACGGTCGCTTTATCACCAATTACCTTACTCGCGCACTCGTGGGCGCACTCGTGGTTTTGGCCGCCTATGCCCTCCTTGACGCCTGGGACTACGCCGGCCTTTCCACATGGCTTTCCGGCGCCGGATTTGCAGGCAACACCACCCTGGCGGACGCAGCCATCAAGTTGGTCGTCACAGCGCTTACCCTGGGCGCGGGCTTCCAAGGCGGCGAGGTCACGCCCCTGTTTGGCATCGGTGCGGCACTCGGTGGCTGGATCGGTTGCCTTACCGGGCTTGACCCCAGTTTTCTGGCGGCTCTCGGCATGCTCGGCGTGTTCTGCGCCGGCCTCAACGTGCCCATCACCACCTGCATGATGGCCATCGACCTGTTCCACGGCACGGCCGCCGGGTTCTTTGTCATCGTGGCCTTTATCAGCTACCTAACCGGCGGACACCGCGGCGTGTACCCCGCCCAGCGCATCATCTCACCCAAGCGCCGCTCGCTTATTGTGGATGAGGGAGGTACGGTAGCGGATGCTATCGAGCGCCACAACGACCTGATAGAGTAGATGTAATAATCGCCGTGCAGCCACAATCGGGGGTAATTCGACCTGAGCGCGACCGCACTATCATGTCACACGCCGGGAGTCGCCCCATGCACGCAACTGATTTTGGTCGCACGCTCATCATCGCCAACCCAGCCGCCCAGTCGGGCGCGGCACGCGAAGTTGCCGAGCGCCTGCAACGCTTTTTGGACATGACTGCACGCGCATCCCAGTTTGACCTGGTGCTGACCGAGCGTATGGGACACGCCAAGGAGCTGGCCGCGCAGGCTCAGGGCTATCGCACCGTTATCGCTCTTGGCGGCGACGGCGTGATTCACGAGGTCGTCAACGGGCTTATGACGCAAGAGCAGGACGCCCGCCCCGCTCTTGCCGTCCTGCCCGTGGGCTCCGGCAACGATTTTGCCCAGACGCTCGGTATCGACGATTTCTCCGGCAAGGATTTTGGCGCGCTGCTCACCTGCGAGCTGCAGCATCAGGACATCGGGCGCATTCGCTCGTGGAACCCTGCGAGCGGCAGCGGCGATGCTACCGTTGAGTACTACGACCAGACGCTTTCGGTCGGCATCGATGCCGCCATCGGCCTTGGCACCACCGAGCTGCGCAAAAAGACCGGCTTGACAGGCGCGCCGCTCTACACCCTCTCGGGACTTGAGCAGTTTGGTCTGCGCTATCGCAACTACCCCATGACAGTCAGCTTTGACGGCGCGCCCGCCGAGCGCGTGAGGGCGATCATCATGGCGATTCAGCTGGGCCCCACCTATGGCTCGGGCTATCGCATCTGCCCCGATGCCGACCCCTGCGACGGCATCCTCGACGTCTGCTACGCCTGCGGCCCCGTCCCCCGCGCCGTTGCCCTGCCTATGTTTCTTTCGGCCAAGGACGGCCACCACACCAAGTTGCCGCCGGTTCGTATGCGCCGCTGCCGCCATGCCGAGCTCACCTTCGAGCAGCCCGATTACCCCATCCAGGCCGACGGCGAGCCCATTGTCGCCTCGCGCATCGAGGTTGACGTCCTCGGCAGCGCCCTCCAAGTTTGGCACCCCGCCCGCTAGCAAGGCCAGTGGAGCACTCGACTACTCGTCGCTGCCCGGCTTGCGGCGGTTGGCCTTTTTGATGGCGTTGAAGTGCTTGTCGTTGAGCCTGCGCTGGCGGGAGCGCTGGGGCACCTTGGTCTTTACGCGTCGGCGCGGTGGACGCCCGCGACGCTCGAGCTCGGCGCGTAGTTTGCGCAGGCAGCTCGCGCGATTCTGGAACTGGCTGCGGCTCTCGCGCGCCGTCACGGTAATCCCCGAAGGGATATGCTTCATGCGCACCGCCGAGTCCGTCGTGTTCACGCCCTGGCCGCCCGGACCCGTCGCGCGAAACACCTGGACCTCGCAATCACGCGCCAGCTCCTCGGCCGACACCTCGGCATAGCGCGCATACTCGCGCCACCCCATCTTGTTCTCATCCATATCAACACCTCCCCTCATACAAAAAATGTGACAAAGGGAAAGTCCCTTTGTCACATCGCATACCAATCGCTTGTGTTGCGCGCTTAGGCGAAGGTGATCTCGCCGTTATCGCAGTCCATATCGGCGATACGGGCCAGGCTCTCAACGCGAAAGCCGCGCTCGCGGAGCTTATCGCCACCGCCCTGGAAGCCCTTCTCCACCGCAATGCCAATGCCGGACACCTCGGCACCCGCAGCCTCGCAGATCTTGATAAGACCCTCGAGCGCACAGCCGTTGGCCAAGAAGTCGTCGATAATCAGGACCTTATCGCCCTCGGAAAGGAAGCGCTTGCCCACGATGACGGGGTACTCCTTCTGCTTGGTAAAGGAGTAGATGGTCGTAGCGTACTGCTCGCCGTCGAGGTTAATGGACTGGGCCTTCTTGGCAAAGACCACCGGCACGCCGCCAAAATGCTGAGCTGCAATGCAGGCCATGCCAATGCCCGAAGCCTCGATCGTCAGGATCTTGTTGATCTCGACGCCCTCGAACAGACGGGCCCACTCAGCGCCCATGTGATCGAACAGCTCAACGTCGCACTGGTGGTTGAGGAAGGCATCAACCTTAAGGACGTTACCGGCCTTTACGATGCCGTCATGGCGAATACGATCCTCAAGCTCCTGCATGGCGCAACCCCTTCTCGCGGCAACGATACCGCGCGATTAATAAACGTTGTTCGATAGTCTACCACGGACCGACCCCCGCCCGTCCCACAAGCCGCATCGCACCACAAACCAGTTTTTTGAGACGGCGCGAATACGTGGCAGGCAGCCTCCCAACACGCTAATGGCGGGCGCGCATCCTCACCAAACGAACCATCGAGAGGACAAAGCCCACGGCTGCCACGGCCATCAACACATAGAACACCGAACGAAAACCAAACAGGAACACATCCGGACGGCCTGCAACAAAACTGGTCACGGCCTCGCCCATCGCCACGCTCATCTGCCCATACAGGATATTCGACGCCACCGTAATGCCCACTGCCATACCCGCATAGCGCGCCAGGCTACCCAGGCTGCCAGCAAAGCCGAGCGCTTCGCGCGGAGCCGAGCCCATGTACAGCGAGTTATTGGGGCTCTGAAAAATCGACGTTCCGCACGACATAAACGCGACACAGCACACGATCACAGGGATGGAAGAGTGCTCGTCGAGCGTGCTTACCGCAAAAAGACCGCACACGTACACACCCAGGCCCACCGCCGTGGGGCCCTCGCAGCCAACGCGGTCCGAAACCGTACCCGAAAGCGGGCCGATAAAGGCATTCACCATCGGCAGCGCCAAAAAGAGCAATCCGGAAATGTCGGAACCAAAGCCGTGGGCGTCCTGAAAATAGAACGGCAGGATAAACTCGGATGCACCGATACCAACGAACACGATGAGCATGCAGGCAAGGTTGATGGTGAAGGCCGAATTTGCAAAGCAGCGACGCGCAGCCTCCGAAAGGGGCATGGGACGCTCGCCCGCCTCGGGCTTAACATGCGGCAACGTGTAGAGCCCCACGATGAACGAGATAACGCCAATAGGCAGGTTGATGAGGAAGATGCTCTCCCAAGGAAAACTTGCCACCAGCATGCCTCCGAGCACGGGGCCGCACATCATACCGAGGGCCACGAAGGTCGCGAGAATGCCCATGGCACGACCGCGCTCGCGCGCCGGAAACGACTCGGTGATGATGCCCATATTGTTTGCCATGGCCGCCGCGCAACCAACACCCTGAACAATGCGCGCCAGAATAAGAACCTCGAGCGAGGCCGACAGGCCACACAGCAGCGAGCCAACCGTAAAGACGATAACACCCAGCTGGAACACGCCCACCTTGCCGCGCACATCGCCCAAACGACCAAACGGCAGCATGGCCACGCACGTCGAAAGCAGATACACCGAGCTCACCAGCTGAATGCGATCGAGGCCCACACCCAGCTCCTTTTGCATCACGGGCAACGCCACGGTCACGACGGTCGAATCCAGACACGCCATAAACGTCATAATGAGCACCGTAAACAAGATTGCCCATTTGTTCTTGCCATGGGTGTCGCCCTCAAGGGCAATGCGCTCGCGGCGCAGCTGCTCTGCGGTTTTCTCCATATCCATCCTTTCGAGTGGCATAACGCAAAAACGGGGCCCCAATCGCCTATAGACAATCGCGATTGGGGTCCCGCCTACGGAATCGGAACTAAAGGTCGCCGAGACAATCTATCGGAATCAGCGCCTTGTACGAAAGCTAGCCTAGCACTGCTCGAGCGCCTGCTCAAGGTCGGCAATCAGATCGGCCGTGTCCTCGAGGCCGCACGATAGGCGCACCATGTCGGCCGAGATGCCGCAGGCGATGAGCTCCTCGTCGTTCATCTGGCGGTGCGTGGCGTTAGCAGGATGCAGGCAGCAGGTGCGGGCATCCGCGACATGCGTGGCGATCTGGGCGAGCTTAAGACTCTTCATAAAGGTCTCGGCCGCCGCGCGACCACCGTTAAAGCCAAAGCTCACGACGCCGCACGTACCGTTGGGCATGTACTTTTGAGCCATGTCATAGTACTTGTCGCCCTCCAGGCCCGGATAGCTCACAAAGCGCACCTTGGGATGGCTCTGCAGGAACTTGGCGACCGCCAGGCCGTTCTCGCAATGACGCGGCATGCGCACATGCAGGCTCTCGAGCGAGCTGTTCAGGAAAAATGCCGCCTGCGGGTTCTGCATGGGGCCAAGATCGCGCATGAGCTGTGCGGTGGCCTTGGTAATGAAGGCGCCCTCGCGGCCGAACTTCTCGGCATAGGTCACGCCGTGATAGCTCTCGTCGGGTGTGGTGAGACCCGGGAACTTGTCCGCATGGGCCATCCAGTCAAACTGGCCGTGGTCGACGATCACGCCGCCCAGGTAGGCCGCATGGCCATCCATATACTTGGTGGTGGAGTGCGTAACGATGTCGGCGCCCCACTCAAAGGGACGGCACATCACGGGCGTCGGGAAGGTGTTGTCGACCATCAGCGGCACACCGTGGTCATGCGCGGCCTTGGCAAAGCGCTCGATATCGAGCACGGCAAGGGCGGGGTTGGCGATGGTCTCACCAAAGACGAGCTTGGTGTTGGGCTCAAAGGCTGCCTCGAGCTCCTCATCGGTGCAGTCGGGGGCAACGAACGTGCAGGTAACGCCCATGCGGCCCATGGTGTGGGCGAGCAGGTTGTAGGTACCGCCGTAGATAGCGGAGCTTGCGACCACGTGATCGCCGGCACCGGCCACATTAAAGATCGCCAGGAAGTTCGCAGCCATGCCCGAGCTCGTGAGCATCGCCGCGGCACCGCCCTCCATCTCGCAGATCTTGGCGGCAACCAGGTCGCACGTGGGATTCTGCAGGCGGCTGTAGAAGTAGCCCGACTCCTCCAAGTCAAACAGCTTGCCCATATGCTCGGACGTGTCGTACTTCCACGTGGTGGACTGATAGATGGGCACCTGGCGCGGCTCCGCATCGCCCGGGCGATAACCGCCCTGAACACACGTGGTACCGATGGTCTGCTCACTCATATTTAGCTCCCTTGCCTGGGTTACATTTTTATTCGGTTCACGATACCGCTACCCCGCACCCCTCTCAACCCATCCTCAAGGTAGGTTATTGGACAGATACATCGGGCTCATTTGCCCCACACTTAGGTATTGGTACGACAATAACGGCGAGATATGCACAAAGCTCTCGATGAACGAATGCGTCGGCAAGGGTACCATAGGCGGGTACACCGCAACCAAGGAGACAACGATGAAGCACATCGATACGACCCAGCTCGACACCACCGATTGTCAGGCTCAGGCTGCCGAATACCACGCCCGTGGCTTTAACTGTGCCCAGGCCGTCGCCTGTACGCTCGCGCCAGCCGTCGGCCTCGATCCCCAGATTGCCTTTACTCTCACCGAGGGCTTTGGCGCCGGCATGGGCGGCATGACCGAAACCTGCGGCGCCATCTCGGGCGCCGTGGCCATCATGGGCTTCGTGATGAGCGACGGCATGGAAAACCCCAAGACCAAGGGCCAGACCTACAAGCTGTCGCGCGAGGTCGCCAAGCGTTTTGGCGAGAAGAACACGACGACCATCTGCGGCACGCTCAAGGGCATCGGATCGGATAAGGGACCGCTGCGCAGCTGCCCCGGCTGCATCGACGATGCGGTCGAGATCGCCTGCGATGTGCTAAAGCAGCTCGCCGAGTAAACGGCAGCGACATAAAACGACGGCCGGCGCGCTTGGGATCCATCCAAAAGCACGCCGGCCCTCGTCGTTAGAACTCGGCAAATTCGGGGGCGCCGACCTCAATCTGCTCGCGCCCCGCCATAAGCTCGCGCATCTTAGCGCAAAACGGTTCCTGCTCCCCCGCCTTAAACACCAAATGAATCGTCACAGCGTCCGCGTAATCGGTGTCCGAAACCTTGGCACCGCAATCCTGCGCCAAACGAAGCACCTGCTCATACTGCGGATAGGCCACATGCGCGTCAACGGGCACGACGCTCGTCATCTCGACGATCTGCCCGGCATCCTGAGCCGCGGCCACCGCCGCCTGCGTCGCCGCGGTATAGGCGCGTACCAAGCCTCCGGGCCCCAGCAGCGTGCCGCCAAAATAGCGCGTCACCACGCAACAAACATTTTTGAGTCCTACGCCGCGCAGCACCTCGAGCGTCGGCATGCCGCTCGTACGGCTCGGCTCACCGTCATCGCTCTGACGCTCGCGCCCATCGACCAAAATCCACGCGGGAACATTGTGCCGAGCATCGTAATGACGCTTGCGAACCATCTCGATAAAGGCATTTGCCTCATCTTCGGACTCAATATGGACCAGCTGGGCAATAAACCGGCTTTTGCGGTCCACAAACTCGCCCGAAACCTCAATATTCGATTGCAGAGTAAAATAGCTGTCCAACAAAGACCCTCAACAAAATAAAGCGCAGCAACAAACAGCCTCAATAATACGATAACCCTAGTAAAAAGAATGACAACGCCGATGATTCCGTCAACGAAAGCGAGAACCCGTCAGCGCGAGCAAGGTGCCTTGAAAGCCGAGGGCATTGACCTTATGGTCATGCCCGAAGGCTTGAAAGGCAGATTGCCGCGCTGACGGGTTCGCAGCGTCAACAAAGTGCCGAGTGGGCCGATAAGCCGGGTTCTGTCGTGAACGGTCATTTATCTTGTCTGCACGTTACCGTGCAGCTCCACGCACGCTACCCGAACGCGGACCGGGCCGGCCCATAGCGTTCCTATTCGCGCTTGCTCCGGATGGGGCTTGCCAAGCCGCCATGTTGCCACGACGCTGGTGGTCTCTTACACCACCGTTTCAGCTTTTCCCTTTACGCCTTGCGGCGCAGGTGGGAGTCTTCTTTTCTGCGGCGCTTTCCGTCGGATCACTCCGCCCGGCCGTTAGCCGGCATCCCGCCCTCTGGAGCCCGGACTTTCCTCACGCGTACTGCAAGCAGCACATCGCGCGACCGTCTGGCCCACTCAGCAGTGCAAGAGTGTAACACACCGTTACCGCAGGCAATGGCACAACGCAAACGCTCGACACGATAAACCAAGAACCGCCATGCGTTACAATGATCCTGTCGATGGGCAACGTCGTCAGTCGAGACGCGACCGCGCTCCGCACCCCTCCGTCTACTCGGTGTGTTCCCGCCTCCTCCCCGAGGCGGGATGTCGGCTTTTTTCATGCACCGACAATCCAATAGCCTGTGGACAGCCCGGCAGCATTGCGCATCTCGGTGCCAAATGCAAAAAGGGACCCGTCCATTACGGACGGATCCCTTAAAACAAGTGATCGTCAAACCGATTTACTCGGCGTCGGTCTCCTCGTCCTTCTTCTCGGAAGGCAGCGGGGTAACCTCGATCTCGACGCCCAGAGTCTCAGCAGCAGACTTCATGGACAGGGAGATACGACGACGGTCGAGGTCGATCTCCATGACCTTGACCTGAACCTTGTCGCCAACGTGGGTGACCTGAGAAGGCTGGTCCACGTGCTTGTTGGCCATCTCGGAGATGTGCACCAGGCCCTCGATGCCCTCGCCCAGGTCGACGAAAGCGCCGAACGGGACAAGCTTGGTCACCGTGCCCTCGACGATAGCGCCGACGGGGTACTTCTTGACCAGTGCGCGCCACGGATCCTCGGTGGTCTGCTTGAGACCCAGGGAGATGCGCTCGCGGTTGAGGTCGACGTCGAGAACCTCGACCTCGACCTCCTGGCCGACCTTGACAACCTCGGAAGGATGGTTGACGTGGTTCCAGGAGAGCTCGGAGATGTGGATGAGGCCGTCGATACCGCCGAGGTCGACGAAGGCGCCGAAGTCGACGATGGAGGAAACGGTGCCCTGGAGACGCATGCCAGACTTGAGCTTGGACAGGATCTCGGAGCGCTCGGCCTTACGGGACTCCTCGAGCACGACGCGACGGGAGAGGACAACGTTGTTGCGGTTGCGGTCCATCTCGATGACGCGGGCCTCGATGCGGGTGCCCATGTAGGAGGTGAGGTCCTTGACGCGACGGAGGTCGACGAGGGAAGCGGGCAGGAAGCCACGCAGGCCGATGTCGAGGATCAGGCCGCCCTTGACAACCTCGATAACCTCGCCCTCGACGTTCTCGCCGGAGTTGAACTTCTCCTCGATGCGGTTCCAAGCACGCTCGTACTCGGCACGCTTCTTGGACAGGACCAGACGACCGTCCTTGTCCTCCTTCTGGAGAACCAGAGCCTCGATGGGATCACCGAGTGCAACGATGTCTGCAGGGTTAGCGTCCTTGCGGATGGACAGCTCGCGGACCGGGATAACGCCCTCGGACTTGAATCCGATGTCAACGAGCACCTCGTCATGCTCGATCTTAACGACAGTGCCGTTAACGAGATCGCCCTCATCAAAGTCGGTAATCGTACCGTCGATGAGGTTGTTCATCTCCTCCTCGTTGACATCGTCAAGAGAGAAAATGGACGAGTTCTGAATCTCACTCAAAGGTGGACCCCTTTCGAACTACGGGGCCCCGATTGCTAGGACCTACAGAAGGGTGCGACAAGCACACAACGTTTAGGAACACTCGGGAGCCGACAGATACTAATGTGACGCTTATGCAATCACGTTCGTATAGGTTACGGGGAAATGAGTTCGATTTCAAGCGTGAACTGCGATTTTTTACTCGTGTGGAGACTTTTTCGTAATCTTATGAACACACGTCTCCGCAACTTGACGATAACCAGCCAGGCATTCGGCTTTGGGGTAAAGTATCCGGAGCCAACGATTCTAGATCGATTTTTCGAGAAAGGTGCCCGCGTGCTCAAAGCAGTCGTTTTCGATATGGACGAAACGCTTCTTAGCATCAACCTCAACGCGTTCATCCTTCGATATTTTAAGGATGTCTCTTCGATGCTCGCGGATATCGGGCGCCGCAGCCGCGGTGGCACGATGGCACGCCTCGGCACCATCCTGGTCGACCTCAACGCCAATCGCCGCAGCAGCACGGACAATCGCACCAATCTTGAGTTTTACCAAGAAGAGGTCGAGCGCCGATGCGGCATTTGCCTCTCGGACCCACTTATCTACGAGGCGTTTACCTACTACGACCGCGAAGTTCTTCCGTACAAGAATGACGAACTCATCAACGCCCATGCCATGCCGGGCGCACACGCCGCACTCCAGGCCGTACAGGACGCAGGGCTGCGCTGTGCGCTCTTCACCAACCCCAGCTTTCCCCAGGGGGCTATTGAGTGCCGTATGGGCTGGGGCGATCTGGCCGACGCCCCCTTTGAGCTCGTGACGCACATGGGAAATGCCACCCGCTGCAAGCCCGATGCCACCTATTACCTCGAGCAGCTGCAGGCAATGGGGCTCGAGCCGCACGAGGTCCTTATGGTAGGCAACGACCCCAAGCGCGACTTCCCCAGTCCCGCCTGCGGTATCCAAACTGCCTATGTTGGCCAGGGAAAGCCGGGACTCGCCACCTGGCGCGGAACCATGGAAGACTTCGCCCGCGACTTTAACGCCGTAGTCGAAGCCTTCTACGAGCACCAAGTAGCCGACGAACTAAGCTAGTCCCCAAATCAGGAATGGGGCGCACGTTTGCCTCACGCTTCGTTACGTGGGCAACGGCTTGAGGGCAAGATGCGATGCCCCAGTGTCCTAGGCCGTGATCATTTTGACGCGTTCGCCGATTTTGGCGTCGCGCTTGTCGGAAATAACAGTAAAGCCCTCCAGGTCGCACACCTTTACATTTGAAAACACGTGGAACTTGGAGCTATCGGCGAGCACGTAACTCGCCTGGGAATTCTGCATCACGATACGTTTTTTGATAGCCTCGGGATAACCTGGCGTCATGATGCCGCGGTCCTCGTCCACCGCGTTGACACCTATAAACGCTCGGTCAAAGTACAGCTCGCGCAGCGCGCTCTCAACCATAGGACCGGTGAGCGAGCAGGTAACGGGGTTGAAGTCGCCGCCAATTACCACCACCTTAGCAGCAAGCTCGCCCGTAAACCAACATGCATAGCCGTTGGTGGTGTAGATAGTCACCGGCTTGTCGACGAGCAGGCTCAGGAGCGCCATCGCGGTGGTACCGGAGTCGACATAGACCGTCTCACCGTCCTCGACCTCCGCCGCCGCACAACGCGCGATCAGGTCCTTCTCGCTGCTCCGCTGCGCACCCTTCTCAAAAACGCTCGCCTCGTGAGCCGCGGAATGCAACTTAACCGCGCCGCCGGTCAGATACTCGATGCTCCCCCGCTTCTCAAGTTCTTTGAGGTCACGGCGAAGCGTAGACATCGACACATCGGGCATAAAGGCCGCGAGCTCGTCGATCTTGAGCAGATCGACCTCCTTAAGCTTATTGAGAATCAGTTCATGCGCTCATACGGAATCATCGGCGTTCCGTCCTTTTCATCTGTTTTCAAAGTTTACTCCAATCATGTCAATCAAAAGCAAAAAAGGGCCGCTGCGATATAAACAGCGACCCTTTATTAGATGGAAGTCGGTCTTAGCCTTGGACACATGGTGTGGGGCCTCAAAGCAAGACTAGGCGAGCTGATCGTCCTTACCGGTGAAGATGTAGCCGAGCACGCCGACGACAACAGCCGAGATAACCATACCGATCATGGCGGAGGCGAAGTTCATCGGATCGGAGGAGACGAAGGCCGGGAACGTGGTGACGGAGCCAAAGACAAAGGCAGTGGTGACAACCTTGAAAACGCCGAGGAACGCGCCACCGCAGGCACCGCCGATAATCTGAGCCAGGAAGAGCTTCTTATTCTTGAGGAGCATGCCAAAGAGCGTGGGCTCGATGATGGCAGAGAGGCAGATGGTCACGGCGCCGGTCATAGCAAAGCTCTTGAGCTTCTGGTCGCGGGCCTTGAGGAAGACGCCGAGGGCGCAGCCGATAACGGCAAAGTTGCAGGCAAAGGTGGCCGGGCAAATGTAGTCGAAGCCGTTGGAAGCGATGTTGTTGATCATGATAGGGTTGACGGCCCAGTGAATACCCATCGAGACGAGCACGGACCAGCCGCCGCCCACCAGGATGCCAGCAAGTACGTTGGAGCAGGCGATGAGCCAGTTGACCACGAAGGCAATGCCCTCGCCGGCATAGACGCCCAAGGGACCAATCACGAGCATAGTGGCGGGAACCATGATGATCAGCGAGACCGCGGGGAGCACGACGAGCCTGAGAGTCTCGGGCACATGCTCATCCAGGAACTTATAGAGGAACGAGTAAACCCAGATGGCGATGATGGCCGGGATAACGGTGGAGTTGTAGCTCATGAGCACCACGGGGATGCCGAAGAACTCGCTCATGGCGCCGTTGCCCGCATCGCCCATCAAGCCGATAAAATCGGGATAGAGCAAACAGGCGCAGATCAGAGCCGACAGGTACGGGCTCGCACCGAAGCGTTTGCCCGAGGAGAAGCCTAGAAGCACCGGCAGGAAGTAGAACACGCTCATCGAGAGGGTGTAGAGGATGGTGTAGGTACCCGTGCCCTCGGTGATAAGGCCAAGCTGAACCGCAAGGATTAGCAGGCCACGGAGGATACCGGAGCCGGCCATGGCGGGCAGCAGCGGAGCAAAGACGCCCGAGATAGCAGAGAAGATCCTGGAGACGATACCCTCATCGGAGGAGGTGCTCGTGGAGACCTCGGCGCCCGAGCCCTTGACGAGCGGCTCGAACTTCTCATAGAGCTTGGGCACCTCGGTGCCGATCAGCACTTGATACTGGCCGGCCGAGTTGACGGTGTTGACCACGCCGTCGACCTCCTTGACGGCCGCGTCGTCACACTTGGAATCGTCGCGTAGGTTCAGGCGAAGACGAGTGGCGCAGTGCGTCATGCCCGAGATGTTCTCGGGGCCGCCCACGGCGGCAAGAATGCCCTTGGCAGTAGCTTCCCAATCGCGTTTCATATAATGATTACCCCCCATCGTGCAGAAGAGCTCGCGCACGAGCGCGGCCGCTGCAAGCGCATCGTTTGCATCGATCACGGACTGAATCTTTTCCTGGCCCACGCTTTCCAGGGCGTCATTCATAAGCTTCATCATAACGAGGTTATGAGCGCACTCCCCTTCCGCATCCTCGATAATCGGGAACGTATCGAAGTAGACGGCGCGGTCAAAGGCGTACTTCTTGAGATAGAAGAGCATTTCGAGCATCTTGACAGGCGTAGCCATGCCAATCATGAGTCCGTCGTCCATCACGCCGTAACCATCGTTGAGGTGAATGCCGTAGAGCTTGCCGGCACGGCCGAAGATATCGGTAGCCATCGCGGGGTTCTCGTGCTTCATGAGCATGTGACAGTAATCGAGCGTGACACCCAGATTCTCGCGGTCCGCCGCGTTGAGGATCATGCCGGTGAGGCCCATCGTATCGATATAGGCGTAGCTGCGCTCCTCATAGGGCTTGTACTCGATGAAGATATGCAGGTCGGGCGCATAGTCGCAGACCGCCTGGAACGCCTTAACGAGGTTGTCAAACACGTGGGTGTAGTCGATCTGGAAGCTGTAGTCGAAGCCATCGTGGCCGAGCCAGATCGTCACGGTATCGCCGCCGCAGGTGCGACAGTAATCGCAGGCCTCATAGCAGAGCTTAAGCGCCTCTCCAGCGAGCGCGGGATCCTGGTTGCCCAGGTCCCCATTGATAAAATCGCTGCGAAAGCGAAGAGCCGTGCCGTTGAGCTTAAGATCGTGTGCGTCGAGCTTGGCCTTCATCTCCTCGGCGGGGATGCCCACCACGTGCTCAGGGTAATTAAGGTCCACATGGGTGAGGCCGACAAGGGCCACATCCACCATCGCCTGATCCAGGAGGGCTACGACCAGCGACAGGCGGTCCTGCTCATCTACGCATGGTGTCTACTGCTCTCCCTCGGCGCCATGGTGATCAACCAGGTCCCCGTGGGAGCCCGCGTGGTGATCTTCCTCTTGCTGTTCGCGTGCTCGGCGCTATTCGCCGCGCGCCTGCACCTGTTTGAGCCAGTACTGCGTCACCACTACAATCCCAAGACTCAGCGAGATGAGACCGTCACGCCCGAAGACCACGCTTTCGCCGCCGAGGAGCGCGCGGCGCACGTGGCCCATGAGGAGCGGCTCGAGCATATCGAGGGGCTCCTTCCCAAGAAGGGAAACGACCCTGCGGGACGACAAGGCGAAAACCATCGTTGATTCCGGCAAGAGACGCCGTTTCTCTGGTAGCTTCATCTTCAACCAAGACCGACAATGCCGGCCGGGCACTCAACCCAAAAGGAGACAGCATGCCCAACGAGCCCAGCTATGAGGTCAGCCTCGAGCGCAGCAACCAGATCCGCGCCGACCTGCCGCAGCACCCCGAGAAGTACACCATGCTCACCAGCGACCGCCCCACCGGCCGCCTGCACCTCGGCCACTACTTCGGCACGCTCAAGAGCCGTGTCGAGCTGCAGGACATGGCCGTGCACACCAACGTGCTCATCGCCGACTACCAGGTCATCACCGACCGCGACAGCACCGATAACATCCAGGACAACGTGTACAACATGGTCATGGACTACCTTGCCTGCGGTATCGATCCCGACAAGACCATGATCTACGCGCACTCCGCCGTGCCCGCAGCCAACCAGCTCATGCTGCCGTTCCTGTCGCTGGTGTCCGAGGCCGAGCTGGCTCGCAACCCCACGGTCAAGGCCGAGATGAAGGCCTCGGGCCATGAGCTCACCGGCCTTCTGCTCACCTACCC